>DATKKJ010000049.1 GCA_035543055.1 Terriglobales bacterium
GAGCACGCCACCTCGCGTACCCGGTCGGTGCCGCTGCGATGGTCTTTCCGGGTCATCCGCGCGTGGAACCCCTGCCTGCTGCAGAAGTCGAGGATCTCCTCCGCATCCGTAGCCACGATCACGTCGTCTAATAAGGAGGAAGCGCGCGCCGCCCGGTACACCCAGGCCACCATGGGCTGGCCCGCGATCTCGCGCAGCGCCTTGCGCGCCAGCCGCCTGGACCCCAGCCGCGCCGGGATGATGGCCACCGCTTTCATCCGCGCCATTCTACTGGTAGAATCGATTGCGGTCGCCTTCCTGTAGTTCTTCCCCACATTGGCGGTGTAGCTCAGGTGGCTAGAGCGAGGGTCTCATAATCCCTAGGTCGTTGGTTCGAGTCCAACCGCCGCCACCAATGTCTCTCCCGGGTTCCGAAGCCACCCACGGTTCTATTCCTGGGGGCACTCTGCTTTGCTGGGGGATGGATCGGGTGTGCGTCGGAAGGGAAGGAATAGCACTTGCGCAGCGTTCAGTTCGCTCCCCCGGGGCAGCTCCGCCAGGCCGTAACGCGCCTCCCGCGGATTCGCCGTGAGACCTGCACGATACGTCCCGAACAGCCTGTCCCACAAGGAGAACACCACGCCAAAGTTCGCGTTTTGCTCCGGGACCGCCTCCGAGTGATGGACGCGGTGCATGCCGGGAGTCACGATCACCAGGCGCAGCACACGATCCGCTGACTCTGGAAACCTGAGATTGGCGTGATGGAGGAGGTTCAGCACCACGACGATCAGCTCGTTGAACGCGACTGCACCCGGCGGCGGCCCGGACACAACCACCGTCACCAGCAGCAGACCCTGGCTGACCAGTGTTTCCAGGGGGTGGAAACGGAAGCCGGTGGTCAGATCCAGCTCCGACTCGCTGTGGTGCACCTGATGCACACGCCACATCAGGCCGACAGCGTGAAACAGGCGATGGGAGGTGTACGCCCGGAGATCCACCAGGGCAAGGCCCACCGCAAACTGCACCACAAACGGCAAGGGGAGTTGGTTCAGCAGGCCTCGGGATGTGGCCTGCATGCTGAAAGCGAGCGCCAGCGCGCTCAGCTGCAAAATCAATCTCGCCGCTGCCAGGGAGGACAGGTATAAGCCGATATTACTGAGCCAGCGCCGGGGAGTCGAGCTGCGCAACGAGCGCAGCGGAACGAATGTCTCCACCGCGGCGACAGCCAGGAAACCACACACGAAGACGTACGACCACACGCGCTCGTGCATCAGAAACAGCCTGCCTGCGGGTCGCTTGCCGCTTCTACCGTTTGATTATCCGGCGCAGCAACGCCACGCCGCCCATCCCGGAGGCCAGCAGGGCCAAAGACGCAGGCTCGGGGACCTTCTGGAAGTTTTCGCCGGCGAACGCCGGTACCGCCACCACCAGCATCGCGATCGCAAACAGCAGGTACTTGTTCATGAGCCTTCTCCTGATTGGTTGGTAGAATCTGGGACTCACTTGAGTCACAGCACGCAGGCCACCATTCCTAACTCAATGGATTCAATGACTTAGCCGGGGGCAGGGCGGGCGGAACTGCAACTCCTTGCAGCTACGGGAAGGTCATTGTCACATTGTCATGTGACCTCCGACACGACGACATGTGACGTCCGGACGGGCCCGGGCCCTAGCGCTTCGCCACCGCCTCGATCATGCAGTTGAACACCGCCCGCAGCTCCTTGATCCCGTACGTCGCCGGATAGCCCATCCGCTCCGCCAGCAACTGGTCGCGCAGCATCCCCTCGAACATCCCGGTCAGCCCGGAGCGCAGCGCCTGCGCGTCCAAGTCCTCCCGCAGCGAACCCGCCTGCTTCATCTGTCCCAGGATGCCGTCCAGCACCTTGACGAACCGCAGGTAGCCCTCGGTCATCAGGACCATCCGGCCTTCTTTGCGCACTCGCCGTCCTTCCAGCAGGAACAGCTGCTTCAGCTCCGGGTCGCGTTGCAGCGTGTTCACCATCAGGTCGAGCAGCGCCCGCAGTTTCTCCTTCGGCGAGGCCGGCTCCTCGACGCTCCGACTTTGGTACGCCATCTGCTCCCAACCCTGCTCGAAGATGGCTTCCAGCAGCCCTTCCTTGCTGCCGAAGTGCTTCATCAGTTGCGACTCGCTGGTGCCTGCCTGCCGCGCGATGTTGACCGTGCTGGTGTTCTCGTAGCCGCGCGAGGCGAACAGCTGCTTGGCCGCTTGCAGGATGCGGTCGTGCGACGACAGCGCCGGCGCCGCCGCTTCCGCCGCCGCATTCGCTTTCCGGGAAGGCATAAGTGAATCACTACTACCGCGGCCGCCGGTTTGGCAAGGACACCACCGTTAGCCCAACGCCCCGATTTACCAGTCGGTACACTAGCCCCGCTCGGAACTCCCCGCCGCCCCCATGTTCCTTCGGACCAATCTTGCCTGGCCGGGTCATCGTCCCTGTTTTCGGAGTCTTGCATGTGCTTGACCGTCCGGGGATTGGACCTTACATCGTCTTTTCGGACACGTACCCCGGTAACTGGCGCAGGCGCATCTTCCGGGGTTAGTAATGTATCAATCTGTTAGCTGGCGTTGTTGGGGTACCGATCATGGGCGCCACAGTCAAGCAGCTTCGAAACCTGAAAGTGGTCCTGGTGGACGCCGACCCTGCTTTCACCCGCGAGTGGAGCAGGATCTTCGAAGCCGATGGCCACTCAGTCGTCTGCTGCAACGACCTGCCCAGCGCCTACCGCGCCGTCGCCGAAGGCTGCGACTGTCTCATCACCGCTCTCCACATCCGCGGCCTCTCCGGACTGGATCTCATCCGCGCCGCCAATCATCCTGCGGGGCCGGTCATGATCCTGCTCACCGCCGACCCTTCACCGGACATCGAAACCCAGGCCCTGGCCGCCGGCGCCAGTTGCCTCTTCGAGAAGGACGTGGAGAGCGCGCTGCTGCGTTCCACCGTCGAAGCCCTCTGCGGCGCCATCTACCAGCCGGTCATGCGCTACGCCACCGGCGAGTTCTCCGTCAGCACCCTGCGTTCCGCCGTCTGAAGTTCCTACTTCTGCAATCTGCCTTCTTCGTTCTGCCTTGTGGGTTGATTTTCCTCCTGCCTCCTGCCTCCTGCTTCCTGCCTCCTGCTTCCTGCCTCCCGCTTCCTGCCTCCCGCTTCCTGCCTCCTGCCTCCCGCTTCCTGCCTTCGCCGCCTAGCTAACCTTCTCCCGGCCGCCGCGTCACACTCAGTGTTCAGGTTCCCGTCGGCTGGGCGCTCTCGCCCGGCCCAAGACGAGGGGCGGATCGCGCCGCCCCTCGTCCTCCTCCCACTGGCACAGCCACTTCGCCGTGTGATGCCAGTCACAGTGCGGCTGGCCCTCCTCTCGTATCCTCGAAGTCGAAGCGCCAGCGATCGCCATTCGGAGGTGAACGGCATGCGGGGCAATCAGAAGGTCCTCAAGGAGTTGAACGCCGCTTTGCAGGCGGAACTGACCGCCATCGTGCAGTACATGGTCCAGGCGGAGATGTGTCACAACTGGGGATACCAGCGGCTGGGCGAACTCACCAAGCGCCGCGCCATCGAGGAGATGAAACACGCCGAGGGCCTGATCGAACGCATCCTGTTCCTGGACGGCACTCCCGCCATCGACGTTGCCTTGCAGCCAAAAGTCGGCGCCGATGTGCCAAAGCAGCTGGAGACCGACCTCGCCGACGAGACCGACGCCGTGCGCCAGTACAACCAGTCGGTCAAGATCTGCCGTGAGTCGGGGGACGCGGGCTCACGCGAGCTGTTCGAGCACATGATCGTTGACGAGGAACGCCATGCCGACTTCCTGGAAGCGCAATTGCATTCCATCAAGGAGATCGGCCTCGCCAACTATCTCGCCGAGCAGCTCAAGGAGAAATAGGCCTTACCACCCCTTCCGCTTCCTCAGCTCGGTGATGTGCGCGCAATGGTGCCGTGAATGCCAGGAGTAGAGCGCCAGCAGCCAGTCGACGGTGCGCACGCCCGCCTCGGGATGGTGCAAGGTGCGCTCGTAATCCGCCGGCTGCAGCGACTTCCACAGCTTCACCCAGCGCTGATGCAGATTCTCGAGCAGTGCCAGCGAGGTCTCGACCGGCGTCTGCCGCGTGTCCGCCAGCTTCGCCCAGGCCTTCTCGTCGTACGGCTTGATGGTCGGCTCCGTCTCGGTGAGCGCCAGCTTCAGCCGGGTGTAGGCGTTCAGATGGCTGTCGGGGACGTGGTGCACCACCTGCCGCACCGTCCAGCCGCCCTCGCGATAGGGTGTGTCGAACTGCTTGGCCTTCAGCCCCTTCACCGCCGCCCGCATCCGGGCCGGCGCGCGCTCGATGTCCGCGATCGCCTTCTTGCGTTCGGCCGGGGTCAGCGGCCGTTCGTAACGAAAGGGCCCGACAGGATACCGCGGATCTGCTGCAGCTGCTGCCTTCGCCATGTCGCCCTCCTCGGGACTTCGATGCGCGACGCTCACGCTCGACACAAATTCTCCTCTCGCCCAAGAAAAAGGCCCAGCCTCGCGGCCGAGCCTCTTCTTTATGTTCTATGCACTATGTCCTATGCGCTATGTCCTATGCACTATGTCCTATGCGCTACTTCGGGGCAGGACTCTCCCCTGATGCCGGACCGCGACCCCCC
>DATKKJ010000050.1 GCA_035543055.1 Terriglobales bacterium
GTACGTCATTCCCTACAGCATGGGGCCGGTGGGGTCGCCCATCGCCAAGATCGGCGTCGAGTTGACCGATTCCCCCTACGTCGTGGCCAACATGCACATCATGGCCCGGGTCGGCGCCCGGGTGCTGGAGGTGCTGGGACCCAACGGCGACTTCGTCAAGGGCCTGCACACCGTCGGGCTGCCGCTGGGCCCTGCTGACGCCGACAAGCCCTGGCCCAACAATCGCCAGGACAAGTACATCTGCCATTTCCCGGATACGCGCGAGATCGTCTCCTTCGGCTCCGGCTACGGCGGCAACGCCCTGCTCGGCAAGAAGTGTCACGCCCTGCGCATTGCCTCGGTGCAGGCGCGCGACGAGGGCTGGATGGCCGAGCACATGCTCATCCTCAAGCTCACCAATCCCCAGGGGAAGGTGAAGTACATCACCGCCGCGTTTCCCTCGGCCTGCGGCAAGACCAACCTCGCCATGCTGATCCCGACCATCCCCGGCTGGAAGGTCGAGACCATCGGCGACGACATCGCGTGGATGAAGTTCGGCGCCGACGGCCGGCTGTACGCCATCAATCCGGAAGCCGGATTCTTCGGCGTCGCCCCCGGCACCAGCATGAAGTCGAACGAGAACGCCATGCTGAGCGTTACTCGCAACTCCATCTTCACCAATGTCGCCATCACCCGCGACGCTGACGTGTGGTGGGAGTCCATGACCGACAAGCCGCCGGCCGCGTTGATCGACTGGCTGCGCCGTCCCTGGACCCCGAAATCCGGACGCAAGGCCGCTCACCCCAACGCCCGCTTCACCGCTCCGGCGAAACAGTGCCCCTGCATCGCCGCCGAATGGGAAGACCCGAAGGGCGTGGCCATCGACGCCATCCTCTTCGGCGGACGCCGCGCCGGGGTCGTGCCCCTGGTGGTGGAGTCGTTCGATTGGCAGCACGGGACCTTCCTGGGGGCGACCGCTTCTAGCGAGACCACCGCGGCCGCTGCCGGCAAGGTCGGCCAGTTGCGCCGCGACCCCATGGCCATGCTGCCCTTCTGCGGCTACAACATGGGCGACTACTTCGGGCACTACCTGAAGATCGGCCAGCGCGCCGGCGCCAAGCTGCCTCGCATCTACTACGTCAATTGGTTCCGCCAGGACGAGAACGGCAAGTTCCTGTGGCCGGGCTACGGCGAGAACAGCCGCGTGCTCAAGTGGGTCTTCGAGCGTGTGGACGGCGCCGCAAAGGCCGAGGACACACCCATCGGGCGCCTGCCCGCCCGCGGCGGCCTCGACATCAACGGCCTCGACGTCAGCCCCGCTGCCATGGAGAAGCTGCTCAACGTGGACATCGACGGCTGGCTGGCTGAAGTGCCGCTCATCCGCGACCACTTCGCCAAGTTCGGCTCCCATCTGCCGCAGGGCATGAAGGACGAAGTGGACAAGCTGGAACAGCGACTCAAAGCCGCGAAGAAGTAGTCCAGAGGAACAAGACAGCGCCGTGCCCAGTGCACGGCGCTGCGTCTTTTGCCGACTTTGGTATCCTGACTCCCGACTCCTGACTCCTGACTACTTCTTCCACTATGTTCGCCCGCAAGGTCCGCGTCGAGTACGAAGCCGGAAGCAAGCGCCAGCCTGTCCCCCTGAAGTGGCTCGACAGCTTCTCCATGCGCAACTTCACCAACGACCAGATCTTCGACGACACCCTCCCGGTCTCCGATGGTCTCCTCGAGGTCGGCGCCCGCGTGCCTCTCGACCGGCTGCGCGACGCCATGGAGGAGTGGTTCCGCAAAAAGGGCTACTTGCCGGCCGGACAGGCTTTGCGCGTCTCGGAAAAATAGACCGGCGTCATGCTGAGGTCCCCTAGGACCGAAGCATCTCGCGTGCACAGCGGCCACCGACACTGTACGCGAGATCCTTCGGGGCTGAAGCCCCTCAGGATGACGCCCTCTGGTGTGTAGTGGTTAGTTCGGGCTGGGTGCCGTGGTTTGTGCGGCGCCGGTGTTGACCAGGTCTTTCAATTCCTTGCTCGGCTTGAAGAAGGGGATCTTCTTGGCCGGCACCTCGACCCGGTCGCCGGTCTTGGGATTGCGGCCCACCCGCGGTTTGCGCTGGCGGGTGCGGAAGCTGCCGAACCCGCGGATCTCGATCTTGTCTCCCGCGCGCAGCGAGTGCACGATGCTGTCGAAGATGGTCTCCACGATCACTTCGCTGTCTTTGCGCGTAAGTTCCACCAGGCGGGAAACTTCGTCGATCAGGTCGGCTTTGGTCATGAGCGCTGCCTTCTGTGTCGGGTTGCCTCGTATCTTACACAAAATGCGGGTGGTAGGCGATTTTTTCGTTTCCCGGAATGGATCCAACCCGCCCTACTTCCACAGGTAGAAGAAGCTGGGATGGCTCTGCAGCACCTTGGCGCGCAGGTCGGGCAGCAAGCTGTCGGCGTCGCCCAGGATCAGGTCGAGCACCGTCCGGCGCTCTTTCTCCGGGCGGACCAGCGTGGGCTCGCCCTTGATCCCCACCGACTTGGCGGTGTCCTCCACGCAGGCCTGGAAATCTCCGATCTGGTCGATGAGCTTCAGTTCCAGCGCCTGCTCGCCGGTCCACACCCGCCCGTTGGCCATGGCCTTGACGTCCTCTTCCTTCATCTTGCGGCCCTCGGCGACGGCATGGATGAACTGCCCGTGCATGTTGTCGATCAGGCTTTGGAAGTACGCCTTCTCCTCCGGAGTCATGTCGCGCGAGGGATTGCCCGCATCCTTCAGCTCGCCGGCTTTCAGGGTGATGTCTTTCAGCTTGGCCCAGCGCATCAGGTCGCCGTAATTCACCCACTGCGCGATCACCCCGATGGACCCCACGATGGAGCCGCGGTCGGCGAAGATCTTGTTGGTCGCCGAGGCCACGTAATAGCCGCCGCTGGCCCCCACCGTCTCGATGGAAGCCACGATCCGTTTCTTCTTCTGGTCGCGGATGCGCTTGACCGCGTCGTACAGTTCCTGGGAGGCCGCCACGCCGCCCCCCGGCGTGTTGACGTGCAGGATGATGGCCTTGATCGAGCTGTCGTCGCCGTAGCGCTTGAGCTGGTCCACGACCGTCTTCGGCTGGAGAATGACGCCCTCCAGGTCCACCACCGCGATCTTCTCGCCGAAGCCCCCGAAGCCGTCGCTGCGCTGCGTGCGCATGCTCAGGTACACCAGGGTGAAGACCGCGATCAGGAAGAGGAAGAACGCGCCTCCCCCGACCACCACCCACAACAGCGTCCGGGAACGGTCACCATTCGCCATGGGAAACGCTAAGTGTAGCACCGGGCGGCTGACTCCTGACCCCCGACTCCAGCTGCTCGGATATACTGAGCTATACCTTCGGTTCCCGAGGTGTCATATGGCTTTCTGCACTTCTTGCGGCGCAACCCTCGACTCCAACGCGCAATTCTGTGTCAAATGCGGCGCCCGTCAAGCCGTCGGTGTCGGCGGAGCGGCGCCGGCCCCGGCCTCCGGCGGCGGCGCCCTGAAAATCGTCCTGATCGTGGTCGCCGGCGTCATCCTCCTCAGCGTCGTGGGTTCGGTGGCGACCATGATTTTCGTCGGCAAGAGGCTGCACGACGCCAAGGTCAGCATCCGGGAGCACGGCGGCGAGGCGACAGTCGAGACTCCCATGGGCACCGTGCACACCACCAAGGACCCCGCCAAGATCGCCGAAAACCTGGGCGTCGACATCTATCCGGGGGCGAAGGCCATCGAGGGTGGCAGCGAAGTCCAGACCATGGGCATGCGCACCGTCACCGGCATCTTTGAGACCAGCGATCCGGTGGACAAGGTCGGCGACTTCTATCACGAGAAGTATCCCAAGGGCATATACACCGCCACTGACCGCGAAACCTCCATCATCACCGGCAGCCAGGGCTCGATGGTCACCATCCACATCAAGGACGACGGCGGCAAGACCAAGCTCACCATCGTGAACATGGCGGGCAAGGGCGTGCGCGCCCCCGGAGCGCCCGAGCCTCCAGAGCCGCCCGAACCTCCCCGCGAGCGGACCAACTAGGAATGGGCTTAAAGCCCAATGGATTGACCGCTGAGGGCTGAGGACTCAACCCTTTTTCTTGTCAAGCCCTCCACAATCCGGATTTCCCCGCAACCTACTCATTGGGCTCGAAATATAAATCTGTGGAAAAGGGGCAAACTACTCCCTTCGATTTGTCATACTGGAATTAGAGGGTGCAGGAAGAAGTCGTCAGTCGTCAGCAAGAAACCCTGTCAAGCCCCACAGAATCCCGATTCCTCTGCAACCATCTGGAAACGCTGGAAATATAAGAATCTGGAGGGTGGTACTGCGACCCCCTCCGATTTGTTATTCTGAAAATAAAGGGAGTTTTTCTTCGCTGCCCACCGGCCACTGCCCACCGGCCACTGACTATGAAAAAGCTCACGCGCGCCCGCCCGCGCCCCTGTCCCCGTCTGCCCGACCGATCCGCCAAGGGGGAATGGGCCGAAGCCGCATTCCTGACCAAGGCACTCGGTCTCCGCCTGACCGTCTGCCGCCCGTTTTCCAGCCACTATCGCTTCGACTTTCTTGTCGTCTCGCCATGCGGCAAAGTCTCCCGCGTCCAGGTCAAGTCGGCCTGGACCCCGCAGCTGCATTCGGATTACTTTCTCAACGCCCGGCCTCACGGTCGCTCCTATCGTTCGCCGGAGATTGATTTTATCGCCGGCTACGTCGTGCCGGAAGACGTCTGGTACATCATCCCCGTCCGTGATCTACACCGCCATGCGCCCAAGGTGTATCCCCGCGTCGCTCGCAGCCGCAGCAAATGGGAGCGCTACCGCGAAGCCTGGCACTTGTTGCGCTCTTGAATCGTGATTACGTGGCGCAGCCCCGGGGTCCCCGGCGCGCCCGGTTTTGGCGTGCTGGGGTGAGGGTGCCCTCGGCCGCGCAGCCCGCGTCAGCGGGCGTAAGAATCCTTGACCCCAGCGCCTGAATGCAGTAAATCCACAGCCACATGTCTCCGCCCGTCGGCCTTGTCGAATTGGTGAAACGCTTCGACCGCAACGCCGATGCCTACCGCTCCCCGGCGTACAACGAGACCCAACTCCGCCACGAATTCCTCGATCCCTTCTTCGAATTGCTGGGCTGGGATGTAAACAACCGCAAGGGCTACGCCGAACCTTAAGACGTGTCACTTCTGTCGTATTCCTGCCGTGTGTAGTTGAAGCCACTTCAAAAGAAAAATCCTATCTGTGTCACTGGCGCGCAGCAGGTCCTGTATAAGTTGACCACGGGTCGGCCTTGGCAAGAAAGCAGCACGGTCCAAGCCATACGCGCAATCCAGACAAAGTGCGGGTGGATTTGGTGGCTCGGTAGTTGAGAACAACTTGCGCACACCGGGAATGTCGTGGTCGCTTGCAAGCGTTGCAATGGGGAAAAGCGCCGAGACGATCAATTGGAGCACTTGTCTTTGGCAGATTCAGGCTGGGAGTCGTTCTTGTCGCACGATTCAACGAGATGCGCCCCCTCTTGTAAGACTTGCCTGTATTGGTCAGTCGTTTGGCCCGATGCCCGAGAGCGTACTCGAAGATTGCGGAGCGCCAGGGAAAAGATAGCCCGGTTTCGGGCCCTGTACCCGTCCTCAATAGTCTGGAGTAGTAAGACGAGGATGTTGCTCCAGGAAGAAGTGGACCGCCTATATCGTGAGTGTCAGAAGTTCGCCGCAGACAGCATTGTCAAAACTGTGGCGGAAACGATCGAAGTGTTGGGGATGAAATCGGCCGCCGGTTCCGATGGAGTTGGCTAGTTGAGCTTGATCCTCGGGGATCTTCCCAACGAGGTACCACGCAACACTCGGGCGAGCGCGAGAGGAGTGCCGCCCCTGAAGGGGCTCGGGAAATCCGAGGGGGACGGCTACCCTCGGTTCGCGGACCGAGGTCCGCGAATCCCGGCCTGAAGGCCGGGCCTACCTCGTCTGGGTTACGTGCAAACGTCCGCTGGCGCGGGCTGGTGTCCACGCTCGGGCCCTGGCGGAAAGCGTGTCGCCCCTGAAGGGGCTCAGGACTTATTTGGGGGGCGGCCTACCCGGCATTCCGGTGCTTTGCACCTCCATGCCGGGCTACCACTCCGCCGTCCGCTGGCGCGGACTCGATGCTCCTATCGGTGCTCATCCGTGTTAGTTCCTCCGGGTTGAGTTCCTCTGGGTGAGTCTTCTTTTATCCCGTACTCTTTCCTGTTTTGCCCAAGACCCACGACCAGCGACCCACGACCCGATTTTCTCTGTGCTCTCCGTGTCTCTGTGGTAAAGCTTTCTTGTCTGCGCAAACAAGATCGCCACCAGCCTGCGCCGGTGGCGATTGGTGATGAACAGACTGGATTACGGCGCCTGCGCGCCCGCCGGCACCATCCAGATGTCGGCTTTCTTGCCGCCTTCCGTCCCGCCCTTGGTGTGGATGCGGGCGGCGTCGATACCCTTCGATTTCGACAGATAGGCAGCGGCGTTGGTGGCGCGACGCTCCGCCAGGCGCTTGGCCCCGGCTTCCTTCGCATCGGCCATCCCCACCAGCGTGACCGCGGAGTTCGGGTCCTGCTGCAGCTTGAGGGCGACGTCGTCCAGCACTGCCTTGGCCCGGTTGTCCACGTAGGCGCTGTTGTTCTTGAAAGCGATCTCATTCATCTTGGAGGCGGTGGGCGCCGCCGGGGGCGCTTCCACGTTGACCGTGGTGAGCGCGACCGCCGACAGATTGCGGTCGTCGGTGGCGGTGGCCTTCACGCTGATGCTGCCCACATCATTCGAAGTCAGCATGCCCACGTTGTCACGCTGGGTCATCGCGCCGCCGTTGGAGGCAAAGGCGAACTGCAGCGGGCGATTGTCGGGACTGCTGGCATCGCAGGTGATGGTCGAACTCTCTCCCACCCGGATGGTCGCCGGCTTGGCCATGCAGGAGATGGTGGGCGGGTTCATGGCGGCGGCGGGCGCCGGGGGCGCCGGCGGTGGCGGTTCTTCCATCTCCACCCCGTCTCCCACCACGATGTCTTCCAGGGAGAAGGTGATCATGCCGGTCGAACTCTTGGGGGTGACTGCCAGGACCACCAACTCCCCGAGGCTGATGCGCGGCAGTTCGCCGATCCGGGTGTAGGGGAACGTCGCCGGGTCCTTCTGCGTGTCTTCACTCTGGTAGACCTTGTAGGACAGCGAATCGGTGCGCTCCCGTCTGATGTCTTTATAGGTGCGGGTAACGCGGAAGTAGTCGCCGACCTTTACGCCCTGGCCGCTGCCCACATTGAGGTAGACCTTCCTGCCGGCGCCGACCTCGGCGTCAAAGTCCTTGGCCATGATGATGCGGCCGGTCAGCTTGCCGTTGGGCGGCGCGAAGCGGTCGAACCTGCTGGCGGGGCGCAGCGCGGGAATCTCGCGGGCGGCGAACGGGACCGCCACATCCCCCGGCACCATGGCATCACAGGCGAACTCCACCTGGGTGATGGCCGTGCTGCCGTTGAGTCCGATCACCAGCACCCGGCCGACGTCTGCATAAGGCTTGCCGCTGTCGCCGATCAACCGGGATTGGTCGTCAAAGTAGTGCATCACGTTCGGGTCCTGGATGTGGCGCACGATGGAATAGCGCTGGCCTTCCTGGAAGCCGCTGCCCGACAGATACACGTAATCGCGGGCGGCGAATTTCGTCTGGTGGGGCGTGGCCCATCCCGCGGCGACGTACTTGTCCTTCGGCACCGGCTGGTCGGTGATGAACCCGGCGCAATTCACGTCCGAATACGTGGGCGCCTGCACCTTGGCCACGATGTTGGTTTCGGCGACCTGAGGGGCGCTGGCCGCGGGCTGGGCAGGCTGCTGGGCCAGGGCGATGCCCGTCAGCAGGACGACCACTACGATTCGCTTCATATTGCCTCCGGACTTCCGAAGCCACGCGGCACCGGAAGCCTCGCACTCGACCGGCGCCCACCGCACTCCCCAGCGTGCCCGGTCTGGGCGCGATGGGTGCAAGCTGGCGTGCACCGGGCTTTCGGGTCGCAGCAAGACACTGCGCCCACCTTAGCTCTTCGCGTCGAACCGTAGCACCGCGGCCGGGGCCGGTCAAGGACACGCTATTTACTAGTAAAGCACCACGGGCCAAGTACTTCCGGGCGGGCGGCCGAATGCGGGGTTGCATAAAGATTGGTGCAGTGTAATACTCGGCCGATTTTTCATGGCAACCACCGCCACCTTCGTGCCCCGGCACCTGCCTCTACGGCTGCCCCGGGTCTGTGTGGCCGTGACCGCCAGCAATGCCGCCGACATGATTGCCAAGGCGGAGGCCCTGGCACGCGATAACCCCTTTATTGAGTTCAGGTTAGACTACATCCGGCAGCCGGGGTCGGCGCTCCCCAGGCTGCGCAGATTTCTTGAGTACCATCCCGAAGTTTTGGCGATCGGGACCTGTCGACGGGCGGCCAGCGGCGGCAAGTTCCGGGGGTCGGTGGCCGCCGAAGCCGACATTCTGGTCAAGGCTGCTGCCGTCGGCTGCCAGTTGCTGGACCTGGAGTTGCAAAGCGCCGTCGCCATGAAGCCGAAGGACCTGCAGCGGGTGCGCCACGCCGCGGCGCTCATCCTCTCCTCCCACGACTTCCGCGCCACCCGCAAGCTGGAGGAGACCTTCCGCAAGATGACCGCCTTTCCTGCGGACTTCTACAAGATCGTCAGCACCGCCACGCACCTCGCCGACAATGTGACTCTGATGAAATTCCTGGAGGAGAAGAGCCACCAGCGCTCGGTGATCGGCGTGTGCATGGGAGAGCAGGGGATCATCAGCCGGGTGCTGGGAGTGCGCGCCGGCAGCGCCTTCACCTTCGCCGCTGCCACCCCGGGCGAAGAGACCGCCCCCGGCCAGGTGGACAGCCGCACCTTGCGCGACGTCTACCGCATCGAGCAGGTGGAGAATTCGACCCGCGTGTACGGCGTCGCCGGCGATCCCATCGAGCACTCGCTGTCGCCGGCGATGATGAACGCCGCCTTCCGCCGCGAAACGGTGAACGCCGTCTACCTGGCGCTGCACGCCAAGAGCCTGGCCGACCTGATGGCCTGCGTGCGCCAGATCCCCATCCACGGGCTGAGCATCACCATGCCCTACAAGCAGGAGATCATCAAGCACCTGCACAACATCGAGCCGCTGGCCAACAAGATTGGCGCGGTCAACACCGTCATCCGTGCGCAGGATGGGAAGCTGTATGGCTTCAATACCGACGTGGCCGGGATCGTGCGTCCGCTGGAGCAGCGCCTGCCCCTGAAGGGGGCGAAGGTCCTGGTGCTGGGCGCGGGCGGGGCGGCGCGCGCCGCGGTGTTCGGGTTGAAGGAGCGGGGGGCGGAGGTCTTCATCGTCAACCGCAGCTCTTCTGCCGGCCAGAAGCTGGCCAAGAAGGCCAAGAGCAAGTTCCTTACCCAGAGCCAGATGCGCAAGCTGCAGTTCGACGCCATCATCAACGCGACGCCGGTGGGCATGGGCAGCGGCAAACAGTCTCCTCTGAAAGAGAAGGAGATCAACGCGCGTTTCCTGTTCGACCTGGTGTACGTCCCCGCCGAGACCCGCCTGATGAAGCTGGCGCGGGCCCGCGGGCTACAGGTCATCCCCGGCTCCGAGATGTTCGTGCAGCAGGGCGCGCGGCAATTCGAGATCTGGACCGGCAAGCCCGCGCCGGTCGAAGAGATGCAACGCATCGTCACCATGGCCCTGCAAGCGCCCAAGAAATAACTCGATCAGCGCGGGGGCGCCTGCGGCCTATGCCCTTCGTGGCAAGAACTGCCTAAGTGATTGGAAATGCAAGGTGCTTGTGGATCCGCAACGGCTTCCACAATTGTCGTGGACCAAATGCTGAGAGTCCGCGACGCGGTTGGGAGGATCTCACCGGAATCCATGCATCGGAATTGTTGCTATTTGCTGCGGGACGGTCTAGGATGAATACGGACGTTCGCCGCGGGCCTGCCGGCGCGGTTTTTGGGGCTCCGGATTCCCGGCCCAGCGGACTCCATCTCGCTTAACAGCCCGTACTCCACATCTGTCGGCCCCTGAATCCCGCGACCTTCGTTGGTCGCACCAGCCGTTTGTTTCGGAGCGATGATATGGCGTGGTACGCGTACTGCATCACCGAGCAGCAGGCTTTCCAAGGCGAGACTCGAGCTCGCAGACCCTTTCCCATCGAAGGTCTCAAAGGCATCCTCGGCGCCCAGGTGTTCGGGTACCCGAGCGGCGAATTCGCGATCATCGTCAGTGAGTACGACCGCGAAGGCCAGCAACTGGACCAGCGTGCCGTTCTCGACCATGCGCGGGTAGTGAGCGAGTGCTTCCGCAACACCACGGTGTTGCCCTTCCGCTTCGGCACCGTCTTCGAGAGCGACGAAGCTCTGCGCCGCGCGGTGCGCTCCAACCGCAAGGCCTTCGTGGACAGCGTCAGCCGGCTGCGGGGCAAGGCGGAGATGCACCTGAAGCTGCTGGTCAAGGACGGCTCCCTGCGCGAGGCGCTCACCGAGATCGTGCTGCCCGAGACAGCCGGGGGCGAATACCTGACCAAGCTTCGCGAGAAAGCCGTCCGGCAACGCGAGCGCCAGACCCGCGCCCGCGCCATCTCCGTCCAGGTGCACAAGCTGTTCAATCCGCTGGACGAGGAGGTATGCTGCAAGAAAGTGGATTCCGGCGGCATGCTCATCGACATCGCCCATCTCATCGACAATAAGTCGGTGGAGAAGTATCAGAACCGCTACAGCACGGTATCGAAGCACCTGAAGGACATCGAGGTGCAGATCAGCGGTCCGTGGCCCCCCTACCACTTCATGCCCAACAAAGTGCGCGCCAGCTGAGAAGGTTCCTGGTCATGCCGCGGCCGCCGGCGACGGCGGCCTTGGTGTTTATGCAACCGGGGTGCCGGCGAGTTGACGCTCCCTTTTGCCGGGGCCTATCATCTTAGGTTCGACAAGCGGCCCCGAGAGGACTCAGGGAAGAGAAAACGCTCCCGGCAATCATCCATGGATAAGAAGAAGCTCGAGCAATTCAAGAAGAAGCTGGAACAACGGCAGCAGGAGCTGCGGCGGACGGTCTCCCGCAACGTACAGGACGGGCGCGCGGCCGACAGCGAGGACATCGCCCAGGACATCGCCGACAAGGCGGCGAACTCCTATACCAAGGAATTCCTCTTCTCCCAGAGCAGCAACGACCGCGCCCTGCTGGCCCGCGTCGAGGAGGCCCTGGTCCGAATCCGCGAAGGCAGTTTCGGGGAATGCGTCAACTGCGGCGACGAAGTGAACGCCAAGCGCCTGGAAGCCGTCCCCTGGGCGCGCTACTGCATCAAGTGCCAGGAGAAGATCGAGCAAGGGCAGATCCAGGAGACCAGGCCGTAAGCAGTTTCTCGTTTTTCGTTCCTAGTTTCTAGAAGAAGAACGCCGCCGAGTGATCGGCGGCGTTTCGTTTTGTGCCGGGTATCTACTGCGGCTGCTGCGGCGGCCGACCTGCGGGGCGCTGCTGCTGTTGCTGATTCTGCTGCTGGTTCTGTTGCTGCTGCTGCTGCTGCTGCTGCTGCGTTCCCGATTGCTGTTGCTGGCCGCCGAGCACCGCGCCCAGAATGTCCTGCCAGCCGCCGGTCTTCTTTTGCGGCTGCTGTGGCTGCGTAGTGCCGGTCTGCTGTGGTGGTTGTTGCTGCGCCGGCGGTTGCGGTTGCCCGGTGATGGTCCCCAGGATGCCCTCCAGCCCGCCCGGCTGCCGGCCTTGCTTCCCGCTCGTCTGCTGGCCCTTCTGTCCGCCCAGGATCGTCCCCAGGATGCCGGTCATTGCCCCCGGATCGGCCATGGTGGGGATGATGTTGCGCAGCTTCATCTGCGCGATCTGTTCCAGGTCGGGGGCGAAGCCGGGATGCTGGAAGGTCCCGGTGACGATGATGGGGATCACCAGCTCGCCCTTGTTGTTGGCCAGCGCGGTGTTCATGAAGCCGCCGATCTGCGTGCCGCCCACGGTATCGCTCATGGCCTTGCTGAGCACAGCGGTGACGTGCATGTTCAAGGACTGGTCGGCGAGGTTCACCGCGCCCACCGCGCCCAGCGTGCCGCCGTCGAGCACCGCCTTGAGGTTGTTGGTCTGGGCGACGCCGTTGCGCACGTCGAAGTTGCCGGTCAACTGCACCAGGTTGGTGAAACCGCGGTCAACTGGCTGCGCGCCGCCGCCCACGAAGCGGGCGATCTGCGACAACTGATGCATCACGTCGATGCCGGCCAGTCTTCCCTTGGTGAGGTTCAGGTCCAGCCTGCCGTTCAATGAGCGCGCCATCTGGTCGGCGTTGGATCCGCTGAAGCTCAGCCCACTGCTGTTGGCCGCCAGCAGGCCGTACAGCGTCTGCTTCAGCGACGAGACCGACGACAGCAGCTTGTTGGCGTCCACGCCGTTCATCCTGGTGCTGACCGTGTACACCGAGGGTGTGGGCCGGGTGTCCACCACGATCGCGCCGGACTGAGTGCCGCCGTAGAGCTCGGCGGTGATGGGCTCCAGGCGGATCAGGCCGCGGTCCAGGGTCACGTTGCTGCGCGCGTTGGTCAGCACCAACTGGTCGTAGTGGATGGCGCCGATCGTCAGCGTGCCCGCACCGGTAGCGCGCGCGAGCAGGCTCGGCTCGGCGCCCGCGGCGTAGGCTGGCGGCACCAGGGAGAGCGACGCCGTCTTCTGCGGCGCCGGCTGCACGCTGGGGAACATCTGCTGCCACTCGGCGACGATCATGCGGTCGGCGGAGAGCGTGAACTGCACCTGGGGCGCGGAGAAGTTCCGCAAGGTCAGTGTGCCGGTCGCATTGGTGGAGCCGAGCGAGCCTTTGAAGTTCTCCAGCACCACCGAGTTCTGGGTGAAGCGCAGGTTGGCGTTCTGCACCAGCAGCGGCTTGGTGATCTGCGGCGTGTTCAGCGCGGCTCCCTGGATGCCGCCGTTGCCGGAAAAGTTCATCGCCGACATGTCCTTCATGAGACCCGTAGCGTGGAGGTCAAGCGCCACAGTGCCGCTGCCCGCCATGCCCTGCACCGCGGAAACGCCGTACGCCTTCGCGATGTTGATCAGCTCGGCGAGCCGGGCGTTGGCCGTGCGCAGCCCTAGGTCGACCTTGGGCGACGGCGAGGCGTAATCCGACAGCGTGAATCGCGCCGTCAGCGAAGTCGAGCCGGTGCTGGCGGTGAACTCGTTGGAGCGGATCGCCTGTGGCGAGAGCGCCAGTTCGATGGCCTGGACCTGCACCGGACTGGGCAGGTCCTTGCCGGCGATATTCAGGCCCTGCGCGGAGAGTGTCCCGTTGAGCTCCGGCTTGGTGGCGGCGCCCTGGGCGTGGATGTCGGCATTCAGCTTGCCGCTGATCTTCATTCCCGGGTCGAAGGCGACCCCGAAAGCGGCCGCCAACCGCGCCGCTTCATCGATGGAGACGTTCGACGCGTTCACCCTCAGGTCCACCTGGGACGGAGTCGGCCTGGTGTTGAGCGTGCCGCTGATGGAGAGCGGGGTAGAACCCAACTTCAGGTCCCCCTTGGCGATATGGATCGCGTCGGAGTTCAGGTCGTCGCTCAGGTCGTAATCGAGCGCGATCGGGTACCCGATGTCGGTGCCGTGGACGCGGGCGTTCTCCAGCTTCAGCGAGCCGCTGCTGGCGAGCTTGCCCTGATGGTTACGGACCTTGGCGTCCCCGGAAGCGATGGCATCGGTGCCCGTGAGCGCCTGGGTGTTGAGGAATCTCTGCGCCGCCGCGAGCGACACCTGGTCCAGCTTGAACGTGCCGTCGAAGGGCATCGCGGTCAAGGCGCCCTCCGGGATGGGCCCGGCCCTGCCGCTGAGCTGCACCCTTTGCGCGCCCTGACCCGGCAGGTGCGCCGCCAGGGCGATGTCGAATGCCTTACCCGGTTCGTAGCCGCCGACGCTCAGGTCGATGTGGTCGTACACGGCGCGCGCCTGGCGCTTCTGCAGGTCGGTGAGCGCCACTTGGCCGTCGCGGATCGTCAACTCTCGGATGATGAACGCTTGGGGTTGCGGTTGCGCCTGCGGTTGCTGCGGCGCCTGTTGGGGAGGCGCTGCCGGCGCTGTGGTCGAGGCGGTGGCCTTGTGGCCCAGGCTGGAGAAATTCCAAGTGCCCTGCGCATTGCGGATCAGCTCGATCCGCGGTGTGCGCAACTCCAGCGAATCCATCTGCACGTCGCCGTGCAGCAGCGGCATCAGCTTGGCGGTGACGTAGAGCTCCTCGGCCTGGGCGAAGGGACGCGGGCTGCGGAAGTCGGGATCATCGCCGATCACCGCGTTCTCCACCCGGAAGGCGAGCGGCAGCAGGCTCAGGTGCATGGGGCCGAGCGAGACCTGGCGGTTCAGCTTCTTCTGCAGCTCCGTCTGGATGCGGTCGTGATAGCGATTCACGTCGAGAAAGGCGGGCAGGGCCAGCGCCGCGATGATGACGACTGCCAGGAGGACAAGGATGATGACAGCCACTTTGCGCATGACAACCTCCCGAGCGTGGGCCCACGCTCATCGCTGCGGCTTAAGCGGAGGGGCTACTACAGTAGGAAGCCCAACCCGCCACCGGCGGTTGCACCGGCGGTGCACCGGCGGGCATCGTTCACGATTGTACGGCGAAAGAGGAGGGAAGTCTGTGACCACGCCGCCGGTCGCGGCCGCGAGAATCGCCGGCGCTCCGGGATGAAGCTCAGTCCTCCCCCAGGCCCAGCCACCGGCGGATTACAAGGCGATTATTCCGACCAACAGGAAGCGCTTCGCTGGCATGCCGTTCTCCCGGATTCAAAGGTCAGGTGCCGACCGTTAGGACGTGCCATAGCGTCGCGGGTTAGCTCGGGGTGTGCGTTTGACCCCGCGGAATTTGGGCTGCTAAACTCGATGCTTTGGAAGCTTCCCCCGGTTCCAGCCGAGAAAACCTGAAGGAATTCTGTGGCCCGTTATACCCGGCATCAACTGAAAGAAGATAAATTCGCGGTGGCAGTCCAGGAGCGGGTGGTCTGGGGCGTCGAGCACCGCAAGCTGCTCACCATCATAGGCGCGGTGGCCGCGGCGGTGGCCGTGCTCGTGGTCGCCGGCTTCTTCTACTTGCAGACCCGCGACGACCAGGCCAGCGTCGCGCTCAGCGGCGCGCTGCGGACCTACACCGCGCCCTTGCGGCCGCTAGCGGTTCCGCCGCAGCCCGGCCTCCAATCCTTCACCTCCGCCAAGGAGCGTGCCCAGGCAGCGCAGAAGGAATTCCGCACGGTCGAGCAGCAGTACCGCTTCACCCGTTCCGCCGACTTCGCGCGCTACTGGGTGGGCGTGACCGCGATGGACATGGGGGACTACAAGACCGCGGAGCAGGAGTTGCGGTCGCTGACCGGCTCCCGGCGCGACGACCTGGCGCCGCTGGCCAAGTTCGCCCTGGCGTCGGTGTACCGCGCCCAGGGCAAGGACAGCGACGCCATCCAGCTCTACAAGGAGCTGATCGATCATCCGAGCGTCACGGTGCCCAAGTCCACGGCGCAGATCGAGCTGGCGAGCGTGTACGAATTCCTGCAGCCCGCAGAAGCCGCCCGCATCTACCAGCAGATCCGCACCGAAGCGCCCACCAGTGCCGCCGCCCAGGTGGCCGGCGAGCGGTTGCAAACCAAGCGGCAGTAGGCCAACACCCTGGGCGTCATCCTGAGGCGCCTTGGCGCCGAAGGATCTTGCGCGCACGACTCCATAGCACTGCACGCGAGATGCTTCGCGGCTGAAGCCGCTCAGCATGACGCCATTCCACGCGATTCTCGCTCAGGATGGCAAGTTAAGGTTTTTCTACCTTGGCTTCGTCGATCAGCAGGACGGGGATACCGTCGCGAATGGGGTAGGCGCGCCGGCAGCCGGCGCAGGTGAGCACCTGGCGGGCTTCGTCGTAGGCGAGAGACTCCTGGGTGTCGCGCTCAGCGCGGCAGGCGGGACAGATCAGGATATCGAGCAGCTCCTTCGCGATCATCGCCGACATTCTAACTGAAGAAGTAGTTGGTGGCTGGTAGCTAGTAGGTAGGGGAGCTGCGCGCATGAGGGGCCACGGTTGGCCGTTCATTTACAATATCCGGTCGCGCATATCATGGCAGCTCGCATCCTGAACGGCGCCGAGATCGCCGAGCAGATCAAGGCAGGAGTCGCAGCCGAGGTCCGACTGCTGGCCGCACAAGGCGTCCGCCCCGGCCTGGCGGCGGTGCTAGTAGGCGACGATCCCGCCTCCGCCATCTACGTCCGCAGCAAGATCAAGGCCTGCGATGCGCTCGGCATCTACGGCGAAGGGGTCACGCTGCCGGCCTCGGTCAGCGCCCAGGAGTTGCTGGAGCGGGTGGCGGGCCTGAACCGGCGCGACGACATCGACGCCATCCTGGTGCAGTTGCCGCTGCCGGCGCACATCGACAAGCATGTCGTGCTGAGCGACATCGCTCCCGAGAAGGACGTGGACGGACTGCATCCGGTGAATGCCGGGCTGCTGTCCCAGCGGCGCGACAGCCTGGTTCCCTGCACACCGGCGGGGGTGATGGAGCTGCTGCGCCACAATGGCATCGCGACCGCGGGAGTGGAGGCGGTGGTCGTGGGTCGCAGCAACATCGTGGGCAAGCCCATGGCCATGCTGCTGACCAACGCTGACGCCACGGTCACACTCTGCCATTCCCAGACCCGCGACCTGGCCGCGGTCACGCGCCGGGCCGACATCCTGGTGGTGGCCGTGGGCAAGCCCGGCCTGATCACCCGCGAGCACGTGAAGCCGGGCGCCACCGTGGTGGACATCGGCATCAACCGCCTGGAGTCGAAGGAGCTGGTGGAACGCTTTTTCCCCGGCGACGCCAAGCGCCAGATCAACTTTGCCAAGAACGGATACGTGCTGGTGGGAGACGTATGCCCCGAGGTGGCCGAGATCGCGGGCGCGCTCACCCCGGTGCCTGGCGGCGTGGGTCCGCTGACCATCGCCATGCTGATGGTGAACACGCTGAAGGCGGCGCGCCTGCGCCGAGCTTCGCACCATGCGCCCGCGCTGGCGCAGCGAGGCTGACTTGCTGAAAGTGGGCTTGACCGGAGGGATGGCGAGCGGGAAGACCACCGTGGGCGAGATGCTCCAGGCCCGCGGCGCCCACCTGCTCCAGGCCGACAAGCTGGCCCAGGAACTGATGCAGCCGGGACTTCCGGTGTACGACGCGGTGGTGGGCCACTTTGGCCCGGAAATCGTCAAATCGGATGGGACCATCCATCGGGCGAAGCTGGCCGGGATCGTCTTCCCTGACCGCATCGAGGAACTGAACAAGCTCGTGCATCCGGCGGTGATCCAGCGGCAGGAAGAGTGGATGAACGAGATCGGGGCGCGCGAGCCGCACGCGGTGACCATCGTGGAGGCGGCGCTCATCGTCGAAGCGGGAACGGGGCGGCAGTTCCAGAAGCTGATCATGGTGACCTGCAGCATGGAGCAGAAGATCGAGCGCTTCGCCAGGCGGCTGGGGGTGAGTGCGGCCGACGCCCGCGCCG
Organism: Terriglobales bacterium; assembly: GCA_035543055.1. Lineage (NCBI taxonomy): Bacteria > Pseudomonadati > Acidobacteriota > Terriglobia > Terriglobales > Terriglobales bacterium. The sequence goes on from DATKKJ010000050.1 coordinate 17,470, forward strand.
AGGTCGAGCGCCGCATGGCGGCGCAGGTCTCCGACGAGATCAAGGTCAAGAACGCCGATTTCGTCATCGATAACTCAGGGACCATCGAACAGCTCGGGCCGCAGGTGGACAAAGTTTGGGCGGAACTGAAGCGGTTGGCGGCAAGGGGCTAACTGTGGGCGGAGATTGCCCCACTGGCGTGGGGCTCGCTGCGAGATGCAAGCTATAGGTCCTCACGCTCATCCCTGCGGGATTTCGCTCAGGATGACAAGAATTGGGGATAGAACATGAGATTGGGACGTTTGATCCTGGTCGCGGCGGTGCTGACCGCGGCTTTCTATTACTTCACCACGCATCATCGCGGCCCGGGGCTCTCGACCGCCAACTGGAGCGGGCCGTCGCGGCCGCTCGACATCACGGAAGCGGCCGGGCCGGTGCAGCTCGACCCCGAGGAGCAGAACAACGTCAACCTCTACAAGAAAGCCCTGCCGTCGGTGGTGAACATCATCTCGACCTCGGTGAGCTTCGATTTCTTCTACGGGGTGGTGCCGGAGCAGGGCGCGGGCTCGGGGTTCGTCATCGACAAGGAAGGGCACATCGTCACCAACTTCCACGTGATCGCCAACGCGCGCCAGCTGGAGGTGACGCTGTCCAACAAGAAGAAGTACAAGGCGCAGGTGGTGGGGGCCGACCGCGCGCACGACCTGGCGGTGATCAAGATCAGCGCGCCCAATCTGAGCCCGGCGACCCTGGGCGATTCCAGCCAGCTGCAGGTGGGGCAGAAGGTGTACGCCATCGGCAATCCGTTCGGCATGTTCAGCGGCACCATGACCCGGGGCATCGTGAGCTCCATCCGCTCGGTGCGCGAGCCCGACGGGGTGTTCATCGACGAGGCCATCCAGACCGACGCCGCCATCAATCCGGGGAATTCCGGCGGGCCGCTGCTGAACTCGCGCGGCGAGGTGATCGGCATCAATACCATGATCGCGGGGACGGCGGGGCAGAATTCCGGCATCGGCTTCGCCATCCCCATCAACACCGCCAAGGCGGTGCTCAACGACCTGGTGACCTTCGGGCGGGTGAAGCGGCCGGCGCTGGGCATCCGCTCGCTCCCCGTCGGCCCCGAGCTGGCGGAGCAGATGGGCCTGCCGGTGGACTACGGGGTGCTCATCATCTCGGTGGCGCCGGGCAGTGCCGCGGAGCGGGCCGGACTGCGCGGCGGCAGCGAGCGCGCCTACATCGGCAACATCCCCATCATGCTGGGAGGCGACCTGATCGTGGCCATCGACGGCCAGGACGTGGTGGACCAGCAGGACCTTTCCCACGTCATGAACAGCCACCGCGCCGGCGACACGGTGACCGTCACCATCTA
>DATKKJ010000051.1 GCA_035543055.1 Terriglobales bacterium
CCATGAAATCCACAAAGGCCGGGCCACCCGCCGGAGTCGATAACGCCACAATCTGGAAGATACAGCAATACAGCCTTAGGCTAGACGAAATCACGCAAGCTCCATCGCAGGCTCCCATGCACTCCATGAGGGCACCCTTGCAGTCGCCAGCAGATGCCCTTCGGCAGCGGGACCAGTGGATAACAACCAATTTGAACCTGGCTCAATCAGCGTATCAGGGCTCCGGTGCTTGGCCGCACTTTCCGTGGACCATGTACTTCGCCTTCGCCGGACATACTTTAACGGATTCAACTAGCCCCGCCCACATGCACAATGGCAGTCCGATAGTGTGGCCATCGAATCCCTCCCAGCACGGCGATTTCCCGGGCAGTATCGAGACATGGGACAACATGACTCCCGAACTCGAAGAACAGAACATCAAGGCCATACAACATGCCTACGAGCAGGTAACTGGGAAGAAATGCGGGTGCGAGCAATGAAGACCTGGACCAAAGCCTTGATCGTAGCCGCAACGCTGGAGGTACCGCAGGTACTCTTTCTCGCGCATTCGATTCGTGAGTTAGGCAACAATAGCCTAATTCTCAATATTGTGCGTTGGTATCATCTACTCGCGATGTGGTTTGGTCAGTATGTGTTGATTATCTGGAATCCTGGCCCGAGACGAGGGCCCACCGCTGAATCAAACTTGGTGGCGTGGTCGAGCGTGTTCGTGTTTCAAGTACTTATCACCACCCCAATTATCTATGTTCTACTCAGATGGATTGGCCGTGTTCGCCACAGTCGAGCCAGCGCAGCTAATGTGCCACGCTGACAAAGAGTACTCGGCATAGGCGGGTGGCCCGTCCTTCGCTTCGCACCACCACAAAAGTGGGTGGCCCGTCCTAGCCCGGTTTTGGCTAGGGCGGGAGCACTCGTGCTTATCTGGGCGCTCCACCTTTGCAGAAATTTCTTGCTTCCTAACCCCTTGAAACCATGCGTGCAAAATCTTGATTATAGCTTTCAGCTAATTTTACACATTGACAGCCGCGCTATAATAGACTTGCGGCCCTACGGCCGCCGCCGTTTCGACCTTTGACATTTCGCTGACTCCCAGGACTTTGGCTACTGACTCCTCGTCCGACATATCCCACATATCTTCAGCCTTAACTCCTTTAGATCGACATATCGGGTCGGAGGGGGTAGCCCCGCAGATCTGTCCCGCTGTCTACTGATTGGGTTCGAACGACTCAACGACTTTCCGCCTCTAACTCCTTTAGATCAACGACTCCAGGGGGAGGGGGGGCTAGATGCCGTTCAGAACGCGTACATGACTTTGCCGTCCGTGTCGGCGGTGGGGCCATAGACGGACGGCACCTTGATGTCGAGCAGGCGCAAATAGACGATCAACTGCCCGCGATGGTGCGAAGAGTGGGTCATGCGCCGGGTCATGATCCAGGCCTTGGAGCGGGTGACGTCGAAGAACGCGGTCGGCTCTTCCCACCAGGACTCCGATTTCTCGCGCATCAGGGCCAGCCGTTTCTCGGCGTCGGTGCGGTACTTTTCGATGAAAGCCCGCTTCGTGCGCTGCGCCGGGTTGGGATCGCCCGTGTCCAGCCCCAGCATCACCTTCATCCACCGGCCTTCGGATTGGACCTGATGCTCGTACTGCTCGATGACGCTGCGCGACTTGGCCGCGGGCCGGAAATCCATTTTCGACTCGGGGAAGGCGCTCCAGATGGTGACGATTTTCAAAATCTCGGTCTCGTAGGTGTCGAGCAGAAAAGCGTAGCGGGTCGGCATGGCGTCCTCCCGGCGGGCACAGGCCGGGGATTATAGCCCGCCCGCCGGGCGCAGGATTTAGAATCGAAGTGTTTTCATCCAGGAGGTCACGATGCCGGCCACCCCATCCACCATGGCGCCCCTGGGCGGCAAGGCGCCTTTCTTCCGCCTGCCCGATCCGGCGGGGAAATGGCATTCCATCGAGGACTTCAAAGCATCGCCCGCGCTGCTGGTGGCGTTCATCTGCAATCATTGCCCGTTTGTGAAGCACATCCGCGCCCAGTTCGCCGAGCTGGCGCGCCGTTACCGGAAGCTGGGAGTGGCCGTGGTCGGCATCAGCTCGAACGACGTGGAGCAGTTCCCCGACGACTCGCCGGAGAAGATGGCGGAGGAAGCGCGCACCTACGGCTACGACTTCCCCTATCTTTTCGACGAGTCGCAGGCCGTGGCCAAGGCCTACGGGGCCGCCTGCACGCCCGACTTCTTCCTCTTCGACCAGGACCGGAAGCTGGTATATCGCGGCCAGTTCGACGATTCCCGCCCGGAGAACGGCGTGCCCGTGACCGGCAAGGACCTGAAAGCCGCGCTCGACGCCGTACTCCAGGGGCAGGCCGTGGCTTCCGAGCAGAAGCCCAGCATCGGTTGCAACATAAAATGGAAAACCGGCAACGAGCCGGACTACGCGAAGAGCACGGTGCACTGAGCGAACCTATCCCGCCAATCCCCGTGGACCAGCGGCACAGGGATAATGGACGCTGGAGTACCCGACCAGCGTGCCGCTCAGCAGGAGCATCATCTCGTTTTTCTTTCCCGCCGGCGTGATGGTGGGGGTGTCGGCGCTCGCGCTTCGTTCGGAAGCCGCGCCCATGCTGCTGGCGCTGCACGGCTTCGTTCCCCTGATCTACAGCGCTGCGGCGCTGTTGGCCTGGCGTTTTCATTCCACCCGTATGCTGTTCGCCGCAATCGCGCTGGCGGTGGCCGACGCGGGACTGCGCGCCGCGGCCGGCGACACGGGAGCGACAGTTGTGGTCCGCGACCTGGCGGCCATCCTGCTGCCGGCAAACCTGGTCGCGCTCAGCTTTTTGAAAGAGAAGGGATTCCTCTCTCGCAACACGGTGATTGCCGGCGCCGTCCTGGCGGCGCAGGCGGCGCTTGCGCTGTTGCTGTGCCGGCCGGAGTTGCAGGCCGCAAGCTTTCTCGAAATCCAGTTCCTGCCACCGGATGCCCTGCGCTGGAGCGGAGCGCCGCAGACGGCGGTGCTGATCTTCATCGCCTCGGCCCTGTTCCTGGCGGCCCGGTTCGCTCTGCTGCGCAATCCCGTGGAGAGCGGGTCGTTCTGGGCGCTGCTCACTTGCCTGGCTGCATTCTCGTCGGCCCGGCCCGGAGTCTGGCTGATGATCGCCGGTGCGGTGCTGGCGGTGTCGGTGGTCGAGAATTCCTATGTCATGGCGTTTCACGACCAGCTCACGGGACTTCCGGCGCGGCGGGCGTTCTATCGCATGGCCTCCATGCTGCCGGAGCATTACGCCCTGGCGGTCGCCGACGTGGACCACTTCAAGAGGTTCAACGACACCTACGGGCACGAGATCGGGGATCAGGTATTGCGCATGGTGGCGTCGCGGATGGCGCGGGTGACCGGCGGGGGGAAGGCCTTCCGTTGGGGCGGAGAGGAATTCGTCATCCTTTTCCCGGGGAAGAGCGCGGCCGGCGCCCTCGAGCACCTGGAACTGCTGCGCCAGCTGGTGGAGACCTCCAGCTTCGTCCTGCGCGGGCGCGACCGGGGGAAGCACACGGCCGAGGACCGGGGCCGCGGCAACAGTCGCGTGCATGAGGTCTGGGTGACGGTGAGCATCGGCGTGGCCGAGGGCCTGCGCCATGATGACTTGCACAACGTGATGGCAGCGGCGGACGGCGCGGTATACACCGCCAAGAATGCGGGACGGAACCGCGTGGAAACGGCCGCCCCTGCCTCCGGACAGACGCCCCTGCCCGCAGCGATCTCTCGCTGAACCGGGCAAACGAAAGCGCAGCCGCAGTGGGCTGCGCTTCGATCTCTCCTGGAACCGATCAGTATTCCGTGAAGGGCTTCCAGCTGTTGGTCTTGCTGTCCCAGCTCAGGGTGATGGCGACCTTCTTTGGCTCAGAATCCTTGTAGAAATCGGCGCCATACTTCTGGATCAGGAGTGTCCGGTCCCAAACGCTGAGAGAAGCCATGGCCTTGCTGTTGGCGTCGAAGTCCTGTCCCAGGCGGGTGGGCTCCCAGTTCCAGGTGTATTCCACCTTGGCCATGCCGGGGCGCGTGATCTCCACCTTGGAGACTTCAACCAGCTTGCGCTTGGCGAGCGGCACGGTATAAGCGTCGGTGCCATCCGCGTTCTTGTCGGCCGTGGCTCCGCACTGCTTCAGTTCCTCAAGACCCTCAGGGGTGATCTTGACCTCCAGGCCCTTGTAGGTGGGCTTGCCCAGAGTGACTACGCCGACCTTCTCCAGCAGGCGATAGTGCGGATCGAAGGGTTTCTCGTCCATACTGGGCTCGACGCGGCCGCCGGCATGGAAGTGCACTTTGGCCGGTCCTTGGACCTTCAGCAGGTCCGAGACCACCTGGGTCGCCTCCTTCTGGGTCAGGGTGCGCTTGCTCTCCAGGATGAAGTACCCGATGCCACCGACGATGGCCACGATCAGGCCCAGGGCCATCAACAGGGGCATCACATTGGAAGACTTCTCTTCCATCTTGATCTCGTCTTCGAACACAGGCCACCTCCGTCGAGCCCCCGCGAGAGCGGAGCCGTACGCACTCGCATTATGGAAAGGGCTGCACGAGCGTGCGGTGACCGCTATCACCAGGGGCTGTGAGACATGGGCCGAAGGGTGCGTAAATGGCGGGAATCCAGAGGCTTACGAGGAACGGTGGAAAGCGGCGGCGCGGGGCCGAAAACCCGGGCGAGGGCGAGAAACAGCGACCATCATGGAATGTGGCTGGCGTACAATGCGCGCCATGACCGCCAAGGACCTCTTCGAGGCCATCCAGAAAGGAGAGGTGGAGAAGGTTCGCGCGGCCGTCGCCGGCGAGCCTGGGCTGGCGCGGGTGCGGAACGAGCAGGGCGTCTCGGCGGTTCTGTTCGCGCGCTACTGTAACCGCCAGGAGATCGTGGACGAGCTGCTGAGACTGGAGCCGGAACTCGATATCTTCGAGGCGGCGGCGCTCAACAAACGCAACCGGGTGGCGGAGTTGCTCACCACCCATCTCGAGCAGGCGAAGGCCTATTCGCCGGACGGCTTCACGGCCCTGCACTTGGCCTGCTTCTTCGGACATCCGAACCTGGCGGAGATGCTCCTGCGCTATGGCGCCGATCCGAACGCCCGCTCGCGCAACGGCATGTCGGTGACGCCCCTGCACAGCGCCGCAGCCGCCCGCAAGCAGCGCACCGTGGAGTGGCTGGTGGATTACGGCGCCGACGTCAATGCCACCCAGCAAGGCGGCTGGGCGGCCCTCCACGAAGCCGCGCGCCAGGGGAACATCGAGATGACGGAGTACCTGCTGAGCAAAGGGGCGAATCCCGCCCTCAGGTCAGAAGACGGCAAGGCGCCCGCCGACTTGGCCCAGGAAAAAGGCCACCTGCAGGCGCTGGCGGCCCTGAAAGCCCACGCCTGATCTTACCCAGTTTGTCTTGTAGCGCTGGCCACGAGACAAGAAAAACTTGGCGCGGACTGCCTGTCCGCGCCAAGAGGATTGGTTCCCAGCTTTATCGGGTCGCGCCGGCGAGCTCCGGTGCGGGTGCTGCGGCCGGCTTGGCAGCCGCACCCAGCTTGCGTCCGCCTTCGGCGGCCCACTGCTCCAGCATCGGCGTGGTGACCGACTTGGGACGCTCGATGGGGGCCCCCAGGGCACGGTCCCAGGTGATGTTGGCCATGCAACCCAGCGCCCGGCCGACGCCGAACAGCACGGTGTAGAAATCCCACTCGTGCAGTCCGTAGTACCATTGGATGACGCCGGATTGCGCGTCCACGTTGGGCCACGGATTCTTGGCCTTGCCGTGTTGCGTCAGCACCCCGGGCGCCACTTCGAAGATCATCGACACCAGCTTGAACAGCGGATCGACCTTGAGCCCGGGGGTGGCCAGGCAGAACTCGCGCTGGCACATGTAGCGCGGATCGGTCTTGCGCAGCACGGCATGACCGTACCCTGGGATGACCTGACCCGCCTTCAGCGTGTCCCATAGGGCCTGGGTGACCAGCTCCTTGGTCGGCTCCTGGTCCTTGCAGTATTTCTTCTCGAAATTGAGCAGCCACTCCAGCACTTCCTGGTTGGCCAGGCCGTGCAACGGGCCCGCCAGGCCGTTGAGACCGGCGGAATACGCATAGTACGGATCCGAGAGCGCCGAGTGCACCAGATGCGTCGCGTGCGCCGAGACGTTACCGGACTCGTGGTCGGAGTGGAGGATGAAATACATGCGGGCCACGTCCTTATACTCCTCGCATTGTCCGATCATGTGCGCGAAGTTGGCCCCCATGTCCAGGTCACGGTCGATGGCCACCTGGAAGTCACTGCGGTACTTCAGGTTGTAAATGAAGGCGGCAATCACCGGGATACGCGCCACGATGTCGAATGCATCTTCGTACACGTATTCCCATGCGACCGCCTTGTTGAAGTTGCCGGAGCGGTAGAAACGGGCGAACTTGGAATCTTTCTGCATGGCCAGGACGCCGGCGGAGAGCATGACCATCGGATGGCTGTCGCGAGGCAGCGCGCGGATGACGTCCCAAACGTAGGACGGCACCATCTGCCGCACCTTCCATTCCCCCAGCACTTCACGGTGCTGTGCCTGGTTCGGTATCTCGCTGGTCAGCAGGTAGTACCAGAAGGCTTCGACCGTCGGATAGTTGGAATTTCTTGCTTTGGGAAGGGCCTCGAAGGTCTCCGGGATCGTCTTGCCCCGAAAGCGGATGCCTTCATAGGGATCCAGGTACGAGATGTCGGTGACCAGGCTGTGGATGTCGCGCGCGCCACCCAGCGTCTGTTCGATCGTGACCTGGTCGATGACGACTTGGCCGTACTCCTTCGTCAGCTTGGTAATACGGGGCCGAAACTCCTCGATCTTCTGTCTAAGTGTTTCTTTTAGTGGCATGTATGAGAGCTCCTTTTCTCACCAGCGCAACGGCCGCTTGGCGGCGGGTCGGCGGACACTATCGGCAAAGTACAGTTCGGCGCTGCACCTCAGCCGGGGCCATTCTCCCGGTTAGTGACTCCCAAGGCTGTGAGCCAAATCACAGCTAGGGGTGATGCCAGCAGCCAGGCCGCTTCCACTGCCGAGCGGCGGTTGGGGTGCCTCTGATTACAATGTCTGGCATGCGCGCCATGGTTTTGGACCGACAGGCCGCTCCGGAAGAAAACCCGCTTGCGATGCGAGAACTGCCCGTCCCGGAGCCGGGCCTCGGGCACCTCCGTGTGCGCGTCTCGGTCTGCGCTGTCTGCCACACCGACCTGCACATCGTCGAAGGCGACCTGCCGTTGCGGAAGCAGCCGGTCATCCCCGGGCACCAGATCGTGGGCGTGGTGGATGCGCTGGGCCAGGGTGCTGCCGGTTTCAAGGAAGGCGACCGCGTCGGGATCCCGTGGCTGCACTGGACCGATGGCGACTGCGGCTACTGCCGGCGAAATAGCGAGAACCTTTGCGAGCGCGCCAAGTTCACCGGCTGGGACGTGGACGGCGGCTACGCGGAATACGTAGTGGCGCCAGCCGACTTCGTCTATCGGCTGCCGAAATCATGCTCCGACGAGCACGCCGCGCCCCTGCTCTGCGCCGGCATCATCGGCTATCGCTCCTATCGCTTAAGCAATGCGAAAAAAGGCGAGCGGCTGGGCTTGTACGGATTCGGGGCGTCGGCGCACATTGTGCTCCAGTTCGCCCGCCACTTGGGCAACGAATGCTACGTCTTCACCCGTACGCCGGAGCATGCGGAGCTGGCGAAGAAGCTGGGCGCGGTCTGGACCGGTCGCGCCGAAGAGCAGCCACCCTCGCAGCTGGATTGCGCCATCGTGTTTGCGCCCGCCGGACACATCGTGCCCCTGGCGCTGCGAGCGGTGCGCAAGGGCGGGACCGTCGCCTGCGCCGGCATCACCATGTCGCCCATCCCGCAGCTCGATTACGCCGACCTCTACCACGAGCGCATCCTGCGTTCGGTCGCCAACTCCACTCGCCAGGACGCGCGCGAGTTCCTGGAGCTTGCGGCGGAGGTTCCGGTGCGCACCGAGATCGAGCTGTTCCCGCTGGAGCAGGCTAACCTGGCCATCGCCGCGATGAAGCACAGCCGGGTCAGGGGCGCCGCGGTGCTGAAGCTGTAGATTTGCCTGCTGACACACTCGCCCCGTATCATCGTTCGCCGGGGATGAGGACAATGGATTTCCGCAATATCGAGAGCCAGATCACGAACGTCATCGGCCTGACCAAGCGGCCGGTGGCCGTCAGCTTCGTTGCTCAGCCGCCGGCGGGCGTGAAGCGCTACGACGCCATGGCGCCCTCGGGCTGCACGTTCTGGAAGCTGGCCGCTGAGGGACGGACCTTCTATACCGAACAAGCGCACCACTACAACTGCGCCGTCGGCTGCTACACGCATAGCATCGCTTTGCCGCCGGAGCGCGCCCAGGAACTGCCCGACACCATCAACCTGATGGCTTCGATCGGCTACATCAAGCCGGAGGAAGTCGCCGGCATCCACCACCTGGCACAGCCGCCCGGCGCGGTGGTGTACGCGCCGCTGGGAGACGCTCCGGTCGCGCCCGACGTCGTGCTCTGCATCGGCCAGCCTGGCCGCCTGATGCTGCTGCAGGAGGCGGGCATCCGCGCCGGTGTGGGCAGCGGCTCTTCGCTGCTCGGGCGTCCCACCTGCGCTTCGCTTCCCGCGTCGCTGGCGCAAGGGATCGTGGTCAGCTCCGCCTGCGTGGGCAACCGCGTGTACACCGATCTGGCCGAAGACGAGCTGTACATCGCGATCCCGGGCAAGGACATTGCCCGCGTCGCGCAGGAACTGGAGACCATCGTCAGCGCCAACCGGAAGCTCACTGACTATCACACGCAGCGAAAGGCCGCGCTGAGCGCCCACCCTTAGATTGGCACGGGCGTGCCGACCGTGCGCCCGGCCGGCACGGCTGGGCCGCATGGCCAACTCGTTACGCGGGTAATCCAACGGAACTGTTTTTCCTTTACTTCCGTATCCTTCCACAGCAACATCTGTCTTTCCCTCAGGAGAACGGAGGCATGATCCGTTTCGCGAAACTCCGCAAGGAGTTCGACACGCTGGTCGCGGTGCACGACCTCGAGGTGGAGATCCCGCCGGGCGAGGTGTACGGGCTGATCGGGCCCAACGGAGCGGGCAAGACCACCACCATCCGCATGGCCTGCGGGCTGCTGTCACCGACCTCCGGCAAAGTCTTCATCAACGGCATCGACGTGCACAGCGAGCCGGAGCGGGCACAGGCGTTCATCGGCTACCTCTCCGATTTTTTCTCCGTGTACGAGGACCTTAAGGTCTGGGAGTACCTCGACTATTTCGCGCACGCCTACAAGCTGCCGGAGAGCGAGATCCCGGCGCGCATCGACCAGGTGATCGCGCAGGTCGGGCTGGAGGTGAAGCGCGACGCCTTCATCAAGGGCCTTTCGCGCGGCATGAAGCAGCGGCTGGGCATCGGGCGCGCCATCATCCACCGGCCCAAGGTGTTGCTGCTCGACGAGCCCGCCTCCGGCCTCGACCCCAAGGCGCGCATGGACCTGCGCAACGTGCTGCTCTCGTTGCGCGACGACGGCGCCACCATTCTGATCTCTTCCCACATCCTCACCGAGCTCGAGGGCTTCTGCACCTCGATCGGGCTGATGGAGAAAGGCAACATGGTGCGCAGCGGGCGCATCGAGCAGATCGTTGCTGACGCCAGCCCGGTGCGGGTGGTGCGCCTGGCCTGGGCGCGCGACGGCCGCGCCACCGTGGAGAGCGCCCTGAAGTCAGCCACCCACGTCTCCGATGTGCTGGTGCGCGATCACGACGGGCTGTTCAAGTTCGCGGGCGCGGAAGACGAGCTCACCGACGTGCTGACCGCGCTCATCGGCGCCGGGGTGCGGGTCACCGCCTTCGGCGAAGTCAAGCAGACGGTGGAAGACCTGTACGTGAAACTCTCGCGCAACGAGGTGATGTGATGCTCCAGTTCTGGCGCAATCCGGAGTTCGTCCGCCACCTGCGGGCGGAGCTGCGCCCCGCGCGCCTGCTGTCGGCCGTGGTCATCACCTACATCGTCATCGCTCTCATCGGGATGGCGGTCTTCAAGCAGAACGACCCGGTGCGAGAACTGTATCGCACGTTCTACGGATTCATCGCCATCATGGCCCCGGCGCTGCTCCTGCTGTGGTGCCTTTCGGTCGGCAGCCAGGCGGTGTCCGGCGAGCGCGAGCTGAAGACCTTCGACTTCCTGCGCACCACGCGTCTGAGCGCCGCCGAGTTGCTGGTCGGGAAGCTGCTGGGCGCACCCATCCTGGCCTACGTCATCTACGGCTGTGCACTCACCGTGATCATTCCCGTCGGCGTGGCTGCCGGATTCAGCCTGGGCGGTATCCTGCTCACCAATCTGCTCACCGTCTGTGTGGCGTTGCTTCTCGGGTTGGCCGGGATGTGGGTCTCGATGCTGGTAGAGAAGATGAACCGCGGCGCCGGCGTTCTCCTCCTCTTCTTCTGCTGGCCATTCCTGGTGATGGGCCTCACTCCGGGATCGCCCGGCTATCTGCCGGGGTTCCACTGCGTGAGCCCACTGCCGGCGGCCATGTGGGCGCATGGCGAGCAAAATTTTTTCACCAAGACCGGGACGGTGCCGGTCTTCGGCGTGCATGTGCCTTACGCCCTCGTCACCCTAGGACTCTATCTGACCATCGCCGGCTGGCTGGTGCTGATGATCGTGCGCAATCTGAAAAAAGAGCTAGAGGAGATCCGGCTGCTGTCGCGCTGGCAGGCCATCGGCTTCGCCTTCTACATCAACATCCTCTTCTATGCGTTCCTCGACCTGCGCGCGCTGCTGAAGGACCACAACGGCGCCATGAACATCACCTGGATGGGCCTCTTTCTCACCGGGACGACGACGGCGATGGTCGGCCTGGCGACGCTCTCGCCGCCCGAGCGGCTGAAGATCTGGACCCGCCGCCGCGAGGGTGGGGAAGAAGGCTACTTGTCGGAAGACGGCCTGCCCTGGCCGTGGATGATCGTGACCGCCGCCATGGGCTTCGGGATGCTGGTGGTGCAGGCGGTTGCGCTCAGCAACGCGCCCGGGCGCGATTTCAACCTGCCCTACGCGGCCATGGCCGCGTTGCAACTGCTGGCCTTCACCATGCGCGACGTCCTTTTTCTGCAGTGGTGCAAGCTCACCCGCATGAAGAGTCCGGTGAGCAAGGGCGTCCTGCTGCTGGTGCTCTATTATTTCGCGGCCAGCATGGTGATCCTGGTGGCCACGAGCGTTTCGGAGAAGGAAGGCTTGTTCGCTGCGCGGGTGCTGACGCCGATGTTCTACTTCGAAAAGCCTGATCTGGCAGCGGCGGCAGCGGGGATGATGACCGCGGTCGCGGTCCAGGGCGCGGTGATCGCCGTCCTGTTGGGAGCTATCGGCACGCGGCTGCAACGAACATTACAACTGGCCCGAGCGTAAGGAATCTCAGGCGGTGACCGGCTCCAGGAAACGCATCGCCTGCTCGCGCTTCCAGGGCTTCTTCTCCCGGTAGGAGCGCACCAACTCCATGTAGATCCCCAGGTCGCGGTCGAGGTCCGATTGGGTGCCGTCGAAGTAGAAGTTGCGGATGGGGATGCCGCCGAAATCCTTGCTCAACTTGGGATAGACGGATTCGCTGACGATCCCGTTCATGCAAGTGAACGGGCTGATGTCCACCACGCCGTCGGCGCCATTCTTGGCCAGCCACGCGGCCTTGCCCACGCTCAGCACCATCTCACCCAGGACGCCGTTGGGCGGCAGATACGGCTCAGCGAGCGCCAGCACCTCGTCGGTGGTGGGCTCCTCCAGGCCGGCGAAGTCCTCGCGGAAGGGATGCAGCAGGGCTTCTTCGTCGGCGTGCTGGAAGTGCTTGCGCACCTTGGCGCCCAGCATGGCGGTCGAAAAGCCCTTGCCGCGCAGACGCAGCTTCCGCTCCACCTCCCAGTTGGTGTAGCCGATCCACTCGGCGATGTCGCTGAGCCAGGCCTGCGCGCCGTAGCCTTCCATCTTGCGCACCAGGTCGTCGTTGCTGAAATTGTTGAGGCGGCAGAAGATCTCGCCCACCACGCCGATCAGCGGCACGTCGGGGTCGGGATTCACCGAAACCCGGCGGAAGCGGTCGCGGGCCCGCTCCAGCGACTCGACGATCATGTTGAGCTGGCACTTGGGGTCGGCACAACTCGCCTCGATGGTGCGGCACAGGTCCTGCAGCGATTCGTCGAAGGCGGCGTCCGCGGCGCCGGGCACGCGCTCGTAGGGGCGCGTCTTGAGCAGCAGTTTGCGCAGGATGTCGCCGCAGACCAGCGCCCGCCACGCTCCGCGCACGAATTTCCCCGCCACCTCGCCGATGCCGGCGTAGCCGTTCTCGCTGGTCGGAGAGAAGATGTCGATCTCGCCCAGCCCGCCGTCGCGCAGCATCTTGCGCAGGTAGGGCGCGTACTGGCCGAAGCGGCAGGGACCACTCGCCGTTGCCATGAAGAACACGGTCTTTGAGGAATCGAAGCCGGGCTTCTCCATGATGCGCACGAAGTCGCCCATAGTCACCTTGGCGGGATAGCACTCGTCGCCGTTGGTGTACTTGGCGCCCAGCTCGCGCGTGCGCTCGTCCGAGGGCGGAGTGGGATGCGCCTCGATCCCCAGCCAGCGGAACACCGCGCAGAATGCCTCCACGCTGCCCTGCGCCATCGCCGGCACGTACACCGTCTTGCCCGCCAGTGGGTGGTCGGGCTTGATCTTCACGCTTACATGGCGGTGGCGGAGCATCGCAGGAATCCTTTGCTGTCGAGATAGGCCTCGCACCGGGTGATGAACCCGGCGTCGTTGGAATGGCCGTCGAACTGCAGCACCAGCGACGGCTTACAGGCGGCCGTGTCGAGGAACGACTTGATGTATGAATCGGGGCCGCACTTGAAGTTCGAGATGTAAACCAGGTGCACGTTGGGCAGCTGCCGCGTGATGCGTGCCGCCGCCAGGATGCGCCGCCCCGAGTTCCAGTACATGTTGGGGTTGACGTCGGTGATGTCCTCGCCGTCCACCGGCAGGAAATCCATGGGCAGCACGTTGACGCCGTACAGCGTGCGCAGCTTGCGCGGGACGTCGCAGTTCACGCTGCGGTCGTAGATGTTGTAGGGGCGGCCGAGCAGTACCAGCGCCGGCTCTCCACTCTGCCGCAGGGTGGCGATGGCCTGCGCCCCGGCTTCCTGCACCGCCTGGTCGAAGACGCCCTGGGCCGCGTAGGCTGCGGTCACGGCGCGGTCGCTCACGAGCCTCTTGATGCCCAGGCGTTCGCCGAAATAGGCGGCGATCTCCTTCTCCGCGTGCTTGCGACCGTAGCGGAAGTGCACGGTCGGGGCCAGCAGCTTGTCGCGGTGCTCCTCCATCTGCGGCACCACCCGCACCACGAACGGCAGCGTCTGGTTCCAGGGGCAAAGGTGCGATTCGCCGCCGGTGCTGGTCTCCGCGTTGACCACGTTGGGGACAAGCACGTAGTCCACGCCGCTCTCCAGCAGCTTCATCACGTGCCCGTGCGCCACCTTGACCGGGAAGCAGGGCTGCGCGATGGAGAGCTCGTCGCCTACGCGGGTGATCTGGCTGTCGGTGGCCGGCGAGAGCACGACCTCGAATCCCAGCTCCTGCAGGTAGGCGCACCAGAAGGGGAAGCGGTCGTAATAAAACATGGTGCGCGGGATGCCGACCTTGCGGCCGTGTCCCCGCGCCGGGCGCAGCACCTCTTCCAGCAGCTTGTCGCGATACTCCAGCAGGTCGTCGAGGACCGGCTTGCGGTCGGTGCGGGCGCGCTTGCGGAACTTGTCGGAGCATTTGTCGCCCCAGTAGGTGCGCTGGCCCTCGATGGTGAACTCTTTCATCTCGCACAGGTTGGAGCAGGCCTGGCAGACGAACTCGCGGCTGGTGAAATCCACGTTGTTAAGGTGGTAGCCGCGGAACTTGCTGGGGCCGCCGCGCGCCGCCATGACCTCCTGCGCGATCAGGGCCATGCCGATGGCGCCGATCACTCCGTTGTGTGGCGGCACGATGATCTTCTTGCCCAGGATCTGCGAGAACGCCGCGGCCACCGAATCGTTGTAGGCGGTGCCGCCCTGGAAGAAGATGACGTCGCCGATCTTGCGCTCCCGCACCACGCGGTTCAGGTAATTCAGCGCCACCGAGTACGCCAGGCCGGCGCAAAGGTCGCCGACCTCGGCGCCCTTCAGCAGAAGCCCGGTGACGTCGCGCTCCATGAACACGGTGCAGCGCTCGCCCAGCCTCGCCGGTCTCTTCGACGCCAGCGCCAGCTGCGCGAATTCTCCCTTGATGGAGATGCCCAGTTTCTCCGCCTGCTCTTCCAGGAACGAGCCGGTCCCGGCGGCGCAAGCTTCGTTCATGGTGAAATCCACCACGATGCCGTTGTCGATGCGGAGAAACTTGGAATCCTGGCCGCCGATCTCGAAGATGGTGTCCACCATCCGGGTGCCGAGGGTGCGGGAGACGTGCACCGCGCCCGTCTTGTGGGCGGTGATCTCGTCGTTCACGGTGTCGGCGCCGACCAGCTCGCCGATGAGCTCGCGTCCCGAGCCGGTGGTGCCCACGCCGCGGATGTCGAGGCGCCCGCCGAGGACGCCCTCGATCTCGCGCAGCCCTGCGTCCACCACCTCGATGGGACGCCCCTGGGTGCGCAGGTAGATCTCGTGCAGCAGGTTGCCGGCGGCGTCGATGACCACCAGGTTGGTGCTCACCGAGCCGATGTCGATGCCGAGATAGGCCTCGATTTTCGTGCTGGTGGGCGGCAGCGCGACGTCCTTCACTCGGTCGCGCAGCAGCGCAACGCGCTCCATGGAGAGCGGATCGCTGCAGGCGAACTGGTGCTTCACCGCCGTGTGCTGCTGGAGCTGGTGGATGCGCTTGAACGACCGCTTGCGCGTCTCTTCGCTCTCGAAGAGCGCGGCCCCCAGCGCGCCCAGCCAGGCATGCAGCTCGGGGACAAAGAACTGCTCGTCGGTCAGCTTGAAGCCGTCACGCAGCGCATTACGCACGCCCGCGTTCTGTGAGACCGCGCCGATGAATGCCACCGGCGGTGTCACCTCGCGGCCCTTGACGATGGCCGACTTGAAGTTGCGCGCCACCGCGTCGCACAGCCCGCGCAGGATCTGGTCGGTGGAGTAACCCTTCTGCTGGGCGTGGATCATGTCCGACTTGGCGAACACCGAGCAGCGCCCGGCGATGCGCGCGGCGCACGTCGCCCCGCAGGCCGCCTCGCCGACCTCTTCCACCGAGTACAGCAGCCGCGAGGCCTGCTGGTCGATGAACGAGCCCGTGCCCGCGGCGCAATCCCCGCTGGAGGAGTAGTCCACGATGCCCAGGTACTTCGACCGGACCGTGGGCTCCAGGCGGATGTACTTCGAGGTCTCGCCGCCCATCTCGAAGACGGTGCGCACGGCGGGATAGAAAAGGCGCACCCCCTTGGCCACGGCGCGGAACTCGTTCTCGAAGTAGATCCCCAGGATCTTGGCGATGAGCTGGCTGCCCGAGCCGGTCACCCGGATGCCTTCCACGTTCTGCTCGGGCACGCGCTCGTAGAACTCCTTCAGCAGGTCGAAAGTGGACTGGATGGGGCTGCCCTGGATGCGCCGGTAGCGGGAGAGCACCACCGGCCGCCCGGCCAGCGGGCTGCCCAGCGGGAGCGCGGCTGGGAAGAACCCCTCGGCGGAATCGCCGAGGGGCCCCAGCAGAGGCGCATCTGAAGCTGCGCCGATGGCGGCAAGCTTCAGACTCACTGCGCCGATGTCGAGACCGATATTGATCCCCATCGAGTCCTCCACGGTAGCGGGAGGCCCCCGGGTGTTCTGTGATGGAGGTCACATGGGGCTGTGCTATCGCGCACTCGCCGCTCGACGAGCGTCACAGGCCGTTCGCTGCAGGATAGCGCCGTTCAGGAGGCCGCTTTGGCCTCGCTCTGGCTGTGGAATTCGACGTTGCGCTCCAGCTTCTGCAACAGTGCCAGCACGTCCACCCCGGTGCGGTAGGAGGCCAGCCCGCCATTGAACGCTAACTCGTAGGGAGCGTTGGTCTCCACGTTCCAGGTGTCCACCCGGTTGAGCAGGCGGGTGAGGGCGAAGTTGGCCTGGGCCTCGTCGGTCTCGGGCAGCAGCACCAGGAACTTGGCGGCGTCGTAGCGCAGGACGGTGTCGGAGCCCCGGAAGGTGTTCTTCAGCAGATGCGCGGCGTCGATCAGGAGCTGGTCGCCGATCAGCTCGCCGAAGCGCCGCCCGATCATCGCCAATGAACCCACTTCCAGCAGGAGAAAGGTCAGGTTGGTGCCCCGGCGGTTGGCGCGGTTGATCTCCTTGGGCAGCACCTGGTCGAGGTAGCGGCGGTTGAAGATCTGGGTCAGCGGGTCCACCAGGGAGAAGCTCTCCAGGCGCTCGTTGAAAACGATCTCCCGGATCAGCTCCTCGCGGGTGCGGTGCTGCGTTCGTTTCTGGTCGAAGACATAGGCGGAGAACACCAGCACCAGCATGAAGAGCCCGATCACCAGTTGCGCCAGCTGTGCGGGTTGGAAGTCATGACGCCCTTGCGGCCAGATCAAGTTGGGGAGGGCCACCACCAGGAAGCCGGCGGCGAACAGCAGCATCACCACCATGCCCACCGACCAGAGCTGGATGTCGCGACCCGCCAGTTTCTGGATCTGCCGGTGCAGCTGCTCGGTGCGGGCGGATTGCAGGCCGTCCACGTTCATGCCTTCCTCCGGCGCGGGGGTGCCGCAACCCTGCCGGTGCACGCCTGGTACCAGCGGAAGACCTGTAATCACGCTGCAAAGAAAGGGCTTGTTAGCCCGAGTGAGAAGATGCGCCGTTCCGATTCTGGAACTGTGTGCGGTTTTGGAACCGGGCGGCAGCCCACAACCCATCACGGCTCCTCACCGGGTGAGCTTGCGGACGCGTTCGTCTACCACAACTGATCTAATCTCATGAGAAGCCATGACACGACCACGCCCGCGTTATGCGCAGCGGCGGTATTCTGCGCATGGCTCCTCGGGTTTACGTCCTGGTCAAAGTAGCCAAATCGATCGACTATTCCCGATACGAAGAGAAACGGGCTTTCGCACTGCACCCGAATGATGCCGTGTGTTGTCTCGATGGACCCGGCCTTTCCATCTCGCGGCTTGCTCCAAAAGATCTTCGCCGTGAGCGGATCGATGATGCCGTATTCAGAATAGTCGGTCACATTGACTGCCCCTAAAGCAACGTTGATGTAGTCTGCGACTACCCATGCCGCAGATGCCGGCGCCAGCGGAACGGCCAAGAACCTGTTTGCCGCCGCCGGAACGTCGAACGCGACCAGCTGCGAAAAAAAGGCGCGCGGAAGCGACGAGTCGATCACTTGCTCGAACGGACCGTCTGTCCACTTGCTCAGCGGATTGGATCCTTCAGGGTGACCGTCAACCATGAACACTTTGCTGCCAATCACCACGTTTCCATTCTCGCTCACGGCTGCTTCCGGGAACTCGGCAGTGCCGACCGCAAACACCAGGTCGGGAGACGCCCCGTAAGAGAAGATTCGCGGAAGGTACTTGGCCTTCTGCTCCGAGCTCGATTGCAAAGCGGGATCTAGGTGCTCCAGCAAGTCTGATATGCACCACACCTCCGCTTTGAACGTCCTATACGTGAAGACCGCACGCGGGCTGGGATTCTTGTTCTCGGGCGGCAGTTGTGCTGGATTCGGTCGTGGGCGCGGCGGCTGCAGCACCGCAGGCCACGGAGATGCCGGCGGTCGCGCATTATCACTGAGCATGGCGAACAGAACAGGATCGCACTCCCACCATTTGTTTACGACGATCATGACCCGTTTCACGGTTTCCACCCCGAATGGCCTTGGAGGACGCGAGCAGAGTAGCCGATCTTTCCACGAGTCAACAAAAAAGTGATTCTTGTTCTGAGATCAGAACAAGACCTACAGCGTCCGCTTGAACAGGGCGGTGGTCGCGCCCAGCGTCACCAGGGTGAACAGCGACAGGAAGGCCAGGTCGGGCCAGATGGCCACCAGCCCTGCCTCCTTGAGCAGGATCGCCTTGAAGCCGTGCACCGCGTAGGTGAACGGATCCACGGTCGCGATGGCCCGCAGCCAGGCGGGGAAGGCGGAGATGGGATAGATGGCCCCGCTGGGGAAGAACAGCAGGGTATTGAGGATGCCGAAGATGGCGCGCGGCACCAGCGGGTCGTCCACCCGCGCCATGATCATGGACATCATGCAGATGAACGCCGTCGAGGTCAGCACGATCATCAGCAGCAGCCACAGCATGCGCAGCGGGTGGAAGATGGTGCCCATCCCGGAGAGCAGCGAGCCGATCACCGTGATCACGATGCCGGAGCCCACCGCCTTCAGCGCCCCCGCGGTATTCAAGCCCAGCACCAGTTCCAGCTTGGTGATGGGCGTGACCAGGTAGCCCTCGTGGATACCCCGCGCCTTGTCGTCGATATAGACGATGCCGCCGCCGATCATCACCGAGACGAACATGGCCAGCACGATCGAGCCCGGCAGCAGGTACTTCATGTATTCGATGTACGGGTAGAGCTCGACCACGCTCAGCGCCACCTGCTGCACCAGCGCCGGCTGCACGTCGGGCGTGTTCAGCGCCTGCACCAGGCCCGTCAGCTTTTCCTCGTACGCGGCGCTGATGAAAGTATCGGTGTTGTCCACCACCAGGCCGATCTGGGGGCGGGTCTTCTCGTACACCTTGCGGGAGAACTCCGGAGGAATGACGATGGCGCCCTGCACCTTGCCATTGCGCACGTCCTCCACCGCCTGCTGCTGGCTCTGGTACATCACGGGCGTGAAGGTGTTGGCGTTGGCGTGCACTGCACGCAGCAGCTCGATGACGCGCAGCGCCTGCGGCCCGCGGTCCTGGTCCACCACCGCCAGGGTGGTGTTGCGCACCTTGCCCCCGAAGGCGTTGCCCAGGATGACCAACTGGACCAGGGGGAAGACCATGGCCACCAGCATCAGGGCCGGAGAGCGGAAGAACTTCCGCAGTTCGCGTTCGACGATGGCCAGCACGCGGTTCATGGCGGCCTCCTAGCGGAGTGGCGGCGGGATGTAGGCGAAGGTACTCTTCACCTCATCGCGCAGGTCGCGCCCCGTGTAGTGGACGAAAACGTCGTCCAGCGTGGTGCTCTGCACCGTGAGCGTCTTCACCAGCACA
Source organism: Terriglobales bacterium (assembly GCA_035543055.1). NCBI lineage: Bacteria > Pseudomonadati > Acidobacteriota > Terriglobia > Terriglobales > Terriglobales bacterium. Next base: position 19,191 of record DATKKJ010000051.1, read on the forward strand.
TTTTCCTGGACGGCGGCCTCGACCATGGCGGTGGTGGTTTTGGAGCCGTCGTCGGTGAGGACGCGGTACATGTGGGCGGCCTCGGGTTGCACCGAGCGCACGCCGGGTAACGCCTCCAGCTGCTTCGGCCAGTCGGCCGGCGCATCGATGAACTGGGCTTCGATCACGGTGCTCCCGGGGACCGACTGCTTCAACGCCATCGGGGCGTCGAGCGCCACCAGGCGGCCGTGGTCCACGATGGCGATGCGGTCGCACAGCCGGTCGGCCTCGTCCATGTAGTGGGTGGTGAGCAGCACCGTCAGGTTCCGCTTCTGCTTGAGGGCGGTGATCATCTCCCAGACCGCCACGCGCGAGACCGGGTCCAGGCCGGTGGTCGGCTCGTCGAGGAAGAAGATGCTGGGGCTGTGCACCAGCCCGCGGGCGATCTCCAGGCGGCGCCGCATGCCCCCGCTCAGCGTCCGGACGTCGGCGTCCCGCCACTTCGTGAGGTCCACCATCTCCAGCAGCTCGTGGATGATGGGCTCGCGCTTCTCCACCGGCACGCCGTAGAGCTTGGCGAAAATGATCATGTTCTCGTACACGCTCAGGTCCATGTCGCTGGTCATGGCCTGCGGGATCACCCCAATGGTGTGGCGGACGCCGTTGGGGTCGCGTTCCACGTCGTGGCCGGCGATGCAAGCCCGCCCGCTGGTGATGGGAATGAGGGTGGTCATCATGCGGATCAGCGTGCTCTTGCCCGCGCCGTTCGGCCCCAGCAGCCCGAAGATCTCGCCCTCGCCCACCTGGAAGGAAACGTCGTTCACCGCCGTGAAATCGCCGAACTTCTTGACAATGCGCTCGACCTCGATGGCCGGACGGTCGCCGTTCAGCGGCTTCGCGTGGATCGGTCCTTTGACGTCGCTGGTCATTTGGGCCGGGCCTCCGCTTCCGAATGGGCATGCGCCTTCAGTTGGTCGGGCGAGATGAGCACGTCCGCGGTCATGCCCGGAATTAGCGTCTTGTCCGGGTTGGCCACGCTGATCTTCAGCCCAACGGTCTTGATGTCGCGCTTGCTGCGGCTGACGTCGCGCTGGGTGGCGAAATCCGCCTCCGCGGCCTTCAGGATCACCTTTCCCAGCACCACCTGCCCGGAGGGGAGCTTCACCCGCACGCTGTCGCCGATGCCGATGTTGGTAGCGTCGGTCTCCGGCAAGTAGGCGCGCACCCAGGTGTCGCTCAGGTCCACGATGGTGACGATGGGCGCCCCCGGGTTCACCACCTCGCCCTGGCGCGCCACCCGCACCGACACCGTCCCGCTCACCGGCGCCAGCACATTGGTGTAGCCCAGGCGGGTCTTGGCTTCGTTCAGTTGGGCCTCGGCTTGCTTGGCCTGGGCCTGGCTGGTGGCCACGTTGCTGCGCGCCACTTCGATCTGGTGCAGACGGGCCTGCGCCGTGGCCAGGTCGGCCTGGGCCGCACGCACCTGGTCGCGCAACGACGCCACCGCCGCGCGCTGCGCGTTCAGGTCGGCGTTGGAGCGGTCAAGGTCCTGCTTCGACGCCACCCCCTGCTCGGCCAGCGCCACGGTCCTCTGGTTGTCGGTCTGTACCTTGACCAACTGGGCCTCGGACTGGCGCAGCGAAGCCTGGGCGGCCTGGATACGCGCCTGGGCGTTGGCGACGCCGCTCTGCGCTTCACCAACGGTCTGGGCCACGGTGTGCTGCGATTCCGCCACCCGCGATTGCATGCTGGAGACGGCCTCGGCCGCCGCCCGCTGCTGGGCCTCGAGTTCCGCCGTGTCCAGCACCGCGATCACGTCTCCGGCCTGCACCTGGCTGCCTTCGTCCACGTTCAGCTTCTCGATGCGCCCCATGATCTTGGCGCTGACCACCACCTGGTTGGCGTCTACCGTGCCGATCAGCACCAGGTCCTTGGAGTGCGGCGCCCAGAGCCAGTAGTACAAGGCGGCCATGATGGCCAGAACTCCCAGCAGGGCGAAGATGCGGTTGCGCGGGTTCATAGGGCCCTCTCTTTCCCCCTGCCGCGATGCCGGGCAGGGCTGCCGGAAGCGGACGTGAACAGGGCATGCGCGATCTGGTCGAGCACCGCGCGCCGCCGGGCGGCGATGCGTTCCTTGGTGAACGGCTCCTGGCCGGTGATGGCCCGGAACATGGGCGCGGCCACAAAATAGAAGACGTTCAGCGCCGCCAGCGAGACCGCGAAGTTCAGCGGGTCCACGGTGCGGAATTCACCAGTGGCCATGCCCTCCCGCAACACACGCTGCAGGCCCGCGGCCAGGCGCGAGGTGTAGCGTTCCGCGAGCTGCCGGATGTGCGGCGAGCCTTCGCGCCCGGCGCGCCCCATCTCGAAGTGCACCAGGCGGCAGAACTGGGGATTCCGCGCCAGGGCGTCGAAGTGCTCGCCCACATAGCGCAGGATCTTTTCCTGGCAGGGAAGCTCGGAGTCCAGGATGGCCGCCAGCCGGGGATAGATGCTGCCGAAGGCGTGGTCCAGCACCGCCCCGTACAGCGATTCCTTGTCCCCGAAGTAGTAATAAAGAAGGGCCTT
>DATKKJ010000052.1 GCA_035543055.1 Terriglobales bacterium
GACCGGCGTATTCGACGGGGTTTGCGGCGCCGAATCTGGCTGGGTGCCCGTGTCCGCGGTCGCTCCCGGCCTCCTACTGGAGCAGATCGAAGTCCAGCGCAAGGAAAAGTCGCAGAGACCCAAACCGATTCTGTCCGACCCGACGGCGAAGGCCTTCCAGGAGAATCTATGAAACGACTCATCGCTCTGTTGCTCGTCATTCTCTGGTCCGGCTCCCTCGCTTTCGGCCAAGCCGCAGGCGAGAAGGAGGATGTGGTGATGAAGGCGATGCGCGACGAACTCTCGCGCTCCATCTCCAAGCTGCATCTTGCCGACCTCGATAAGCCCTATTTCATTTCCTATCGTATCGACGACACGGTCTCAACCAAGATCTCGGCCGCGCTCGGCCAGTTGACCGACGAAGACACCCGCCGCGGTCGCAAACTGAACGTCGAGGTCCGCGTCGGCGACTATGCTCTCGATAACACCGACTTCATGAACATCGGCTCCGGCAACTTCGGCGGCGGCAACTGCGGCTGCCACACCACGCTGCCGCTCGACGACGATTACGACCAGATTCGCCGGGAGATCTGGCTGGAGACCGACGCCGCGTACAAGCAGTCGGCCGCCGATCTCGCTGCCAAGCGGACCGTGCTGTCGCATCGTCAGAACGCCCAGCAATTGTCAGACTTCACACCTCAGAAGGCCGCGACCGTGCTCGAGAAGCCCGCGGACTCGAGGCTTGAGATCCCCGCACTCAAGGAGCTGGCCCGCGATCTCTCGGGCACATTCCACGACTCTCCGGAGATCACCACTTCCGGCGTCGATATCTACGCGGTCAACGAGTTCGTGCGCCTGGTCAACACCGAAGGCGCAGCGATCTCCCGCGCCGAGCCGATCACCGTGCTTGACGTCCGCGCCTACACTCAGGCTGCCGACGGTCAGCCGCTCGCCGACTCCTTCCGCGTTTACTTGCGTAACACCAGCGAGCTGCGCCATGACGAGCTGCTCGCCCGCACGCACGAGCTGATCACCCGACTGAAGGCGCTGCGTACCGCGAAGACGCTCGAGGCGTACAACGGCCCGGTGCTCTTTGAAGGCGAGGCTGCGGCCGACGTCATCGGGCAGGTCTTCGCCCCGGCCATCGTCGCCTCCCGCTTTCCGGTCAGCGACCAGCCGCAGTTCGAGGCGCAGTTCCAGCAGGTCATCGGCCAGTTCGGCGGCTCGCTAGCCGACCGCGTCGGCGCCCGCGTCATGCCTGATGGCGTCGATCTCACCGATGATCCCACGACGTCGCGCTTCAGCGGCGCTGAGCTGCTCGGCTCCTATCCCGTGGATGACGAGGCGGTCCCCAGCCAGAAGGTGAAGATCGTCGAGAACGGACGCCTGGTTGGTCTGCTGGCTACGCGCACGCCGACTGCTCAGACCAAGACCAGCACCGGCAGTGCGCGCGGCAACGGGGCCGCCCCCGGCAACCTGTTCCTCACCGCCCGCGATACGGCAACCAACGAGCACCTGCGCAAGGAGCTCCTGCGCGTCGCGCAGCAGCGTGGATACGATTACGGCATCGTTGTCCGCCACGTAGCCGCCGGCGGTCTAAGTGCTCTCATGCGCATGGCCTACAGCGCCGGACGCGCTGAGATCACCGGTGGCAGTGCCGTGTACAAGGTCTTCGCCGACGGCCACGAAGAGATGGTGCGCGGCGACATTGCGCCCGTCGCCCTGACCGCCTTCAAGGAGATTCTCGCGATCGGCGATACCCCGGGCGTGTACCACGACGCGTTCATGCCGTTTGCCGCGACGCTGCTGGCCCGCGGCCAGGCCGGACAGCTGATCGTAGTCTCGTACGTTGTGCCGTCGTTGCTATTTGAGGAAGTATCGCTGAAGCAGCCGATGCTGGTTGCGCCAAAACCTCCGCTGCTGCCCTCGCCGCTGCTGGCGACGACCAACGCCTCCGGGGAGTGGAAGCAAGCCACGCTCCAGCACTGAGGACCTTTCGAAGAAAGTTGCCGGGACAGCCGCCTTTGGCTGTCCCTTCTTCATTGTGCCGCGATGCCCGGCACCCTGCGCCATTTCGTTGTTCAACCGTCGAGAACAGCCCCTTATCACAATCACAAGTAACGCATTGGCTACGAATTGCCGTCCGCAGGAAGCCGCAAGGGAGCTTCCTCGGCCCTACCCCTTTTCGCTTTAGTCCGCCCCTGCCTTTCTCAGTGAGTACGAGCTCAGCACCCTCATGTAGTTGGCGCGTTCATAGGACGCGGGATCCGGAACCGACCGGCGGGACATGCTTCCCTGCATCTGGCGGATGGATTCGTATTCGTGTTCCTCCATCCAGCGACGTACTTGACCGAGCACCTGGCGGATGTGACCGATCCCGTTCTCCAGCAGGGCTGACGTCATCATCGCCACCCGGGCGCCCACCATCATGCTTTTCACCACGTCTTCGCCACTGTGAACGCCGCCGCTGATGGCCATGTCCGCCTTGATCTGATCGTACAGAATGGCCACCCAGGTCAAGCGCAGAAGGAGTTCATAGGGACTGCTCAAGTTCAGTCGAGGCACGACCTCCAGGGCTTCCAGGTCCAGATCGGGCTGGTAGAAACGGTTGAACAGGACCAGGCCGTCCGCCCCGGCTGCTTCCATCTTCCGCAAGACGTGCGGGATGGAGCTGAAGAAGTGGCTCACCTTGACCGCAACCGGGATGCGCACTGCGGCTTTCACCTGCCGCACCAGGTCGCAGTACATCTGTTCCACTTCCGATCCGGCGACCTCCGGGTCCGCGGCGACGAAATACGTGTTCAACTCGATGGCGTCGGCGCCCGCCTGCTGCATCATGGTGGCGTACCGGGTCCAGCCTCCCATCGAGCTGCCGTTCAGGCTGGCGATGACGGGGATCTGCACCGCCTTCTTGACCCGCGCCAGATGCTCCAAGTAAGCCTCCGGTCCGAGGTTGTAGTCTTTCAGGTCGGGCAGATAGCGAGTGGCTTCGGCGAAGCTCTCGCTGCCCTGTTCCAGGAACCGGTTCAGCTCCTCGCTCTCGACCTCGATCTGTTCCTCGAAGAGCGAGTGCATCACGATGGCCGATGCGCCGGCATCCTCCATCTCGCGCACCAAGTCGAGTTCCTTCTGCAACGGCGAAGCCGACACCACGATGGGGTTCTTGAGCTCGAAGCCGAGATAGCGGGTCGACAGGTCGATCATTGCTGGTCTCCTTTCGACGCCAGTGCGGTGGCCAAGTCTGCGCCGGCGGGAAGCGAGGCGAGCTTCTCGTACAAGTCCCAGCGGTTGCGCACATCCGATTCCGCCTCGTGCAACAGCTTCTTGGCCTGGTCCTCATCCGCATGGTTCAGGATGTTGAAGCGGGTCTCATTCAGCATGTACTTCTGCAAAGGCAGGCTGGGCCGGCGAGAATCCAGTTGCAGCGGGTTCTTGCCCTCGAGCGCCAGCGCGGGGTTGTAGCGGAACAGCGGCCAATAACCCGTCTGCACCGCCAGTTTCTGCTGCTCCATGCCGTACATCAGGTCGTACCCATGGGCCACGCAGTGACTGAAGGCCAGGATCAGGGAGGGCCCGGCATACGCTTCCGCTTCTTCGAACGCCTTGATGGCCTGCGTGTCGCTGCCCCCCATGGCGACGCGGGCCACGTACACGTTCCCGTAGTTGACGGCCATCAGCGCCAGGTCTTTCTTGGCGGTCTCCTTGCCGGCGAAGGCGAAGCGCGCCACCGCGCCACGCGGCGTTGCCTTGGAACGCTGCCCGCCGGTGTTGGAGTAGACCTCGGTGTCGAGCACCAGGACGTTGACGTTCTGGCCCGAAGCCAGCACGTGGTCGAGGCCGCCGTAGCCGATGTCGTACGCCCAGCCGTCGCCGCCGATGATCCACAGGCTCTTTCTGACCAGCGCGTCCGCGATCGCCAGCAGATCGCGCCCCTCGGCCGTATCCGCGCCCTTCAGCCTGTCTTTGAGGCGGCTCACATTCTCGCGCTGTTGCTCGATGCCGTGGTGGCTGGACTGGTCTGCGTTGAGCAGGGTTGCGACCAGTTCGCCGCCGACACGACCCTCAAGCCGCCGCAACAGGTCACGCGCGTATTCCTCCTGCTTGTCCATGGCCAGCCGCAGGCCGAGACCGAATTCAGCATTGTCCTCGAACAGGGAGTTCGACCAGGCCGGCCCGCGGCCGCGGGCGTCGGCGGTGTACGGTGTTGTCGGAAGGTTCCCGCCGTAGATCGAAGAGCAGCCTGTGGCATTCGCGATCACCGCATGGTCGCCGAACAGCTGCGTCATCAGCTTGATGTAAGGCGTTTCGCCGCACCCGCCGCAAGCGCCCGAGAATTCGAACAGCGGCTGCAGCAACTGAACATCCTTGACCTGGCTGGTCTTCAGATGCTCGCGGTCGGCCTCCGGCAAGGAGAGGAAGAAATCCCAGTTCTCTCGCTCCGGAGCGCGCAGGGGCGCCTGCAGCTCCATGTTGATGGCCTTGTGCTTGACCTCGGTCTTGTCCTTGGCCGGGCACACCTGCACGCACAACTTGCAGCCCGTACAGTCCTCCGGCGCCACCTGCAGTGTGTAACGCTGCGTCTCGAATTCCTTCCATTTCGGCTTGGCCGATTTGAAGGTGGACGGCGCGTGTGCAAGATGCGATGGATCGTAGATCTTGGCGCGGATCACCGAATGCGGGCACACCAGCACGCACTTGCCGCACTGGATGCACAACTGCTCGTCCCAGACCGGGATCTCCAGTGCGATGTTGCGCTTCTCCCAGCGTGCCGTGCCGACGGGGAAGGTGCCGTCCACCGGGAACGCGCTCACCGGCAGCAGGTCTCCCTCTCCGGCGATGATGCGGCCGGTGACCTTCTGGACAAAGTCCGGGGCGGTCGCGGGCACGGGCGGCTCCAGGCGCAAACAACTGGTGGCTTGGGACGGGGGCTTGACCTCGTGCAGTTGCGCCAGGGTCGCGTCCACCGCCTCGAAGTTCTTCCTCACCACGGATTCGCCGCGCTTGCGGTACGTCTTCTCGATGGATTTCTTGATCGCGCCGATGGCTTCTTCCCGGGGCAGCACCCCGCTGATGGCGAAGAAACAGGTCTGCATGATGGTGTTGATCCGCCGTCCCATGCCGGCGCCTTCCGCCACCCGGTCGCCGTCGATCACATAGAAGTGCAGTTTCTTGTCGATGATCTCCTCCTGCACTGAGACGGGAAGATGGTCCCAGACCTCGTTCGGGCCATACGGGCTGTTGAGCAGGAACGTGGCCCCGGGTTGCGCCAGCCGCAGCATTTCGAAGTGCTCCACGAACGAGAACTGATGGCAGGCCAGGAAACTCGCCTGCGTGATCAGATACGTGGAGCGGATGGGGCGCGGGCCGAAGCGCAGGTGCGATACGGTCAGGGCGCCGGCCTTCTTCGAGTCGTAGACGAAGTAACCCTGGGCGTAATTGTCCGTGTCCTCGCCGATGATCTTGATGGAGTTCTTGTTGGCCCCGACCGTGCCGTCCGACCCCAGGCCGTAGAACACGGCGCGCACCGTGTCGGCGCTCTCCGTCGAGAACTCCCGGTCGTACTCCAGGCTGGTGCGGGTCACATCGTCGACGATGCCGACGGTGAAGTGGTTTTTCGGAGTCGGCTTCGCCAGTTCGTCGAACACCGCTTTGACCATCGCGGGATTGAATTCCTTCGACGAAAGCCCGTAGCGGCCCCCGATCACGCGCGGCATCGCTTTCAGCGGACTCTCGCCGCTCCCCAGAGATTCCGCCAGCGCCACGCGAACGTCGATGTAGAGCGGCTCGCCGGTGGCGCCGGGCTCCTTGGTGCGGTCCAGGACGCCGACCGACTTCACCGTCGGCGGCAGCGCCGCCACGAAGTGCGCCACCGAGAATGGCCGGAACAGCCGGACCTTGAGCAGCCCGACCTTGTCGCCCCGGCGGTTCAGGTGCTCCACCGTCTCTTCGGCGGCTTCCGCGCCCGACCCCATCATCACGATCACCCGTTCCGCCTCGGGAGAACCCACGTAATCGAACAGTCGGTAACGCCGGCCCGCGACCTCGGCGAACCTGTCCATCGTCTTCTGCACGATGTCCGGGCATTGCAGGTAGTAGAGGTTGGCGGATTCGCGGGCTTGGAAGAAGACATCGGGGTTCTGGGCCGTGCCGCGCAACACCGGCCGGTCGGGCGAAAGCGAGCGCAGGCGGTGCGCCTGGACCAGCCCTTCGTCGATCATCCGGCGCATCTGCTCGGCCGACAACTGCTGGATCTTGGCGACTTCGTGCGACGTTCGGAAGCCGTCGAAGAAGTGCAGGAAGGGAATACGCGCCTCCAGGGTCGCCGCGTGGGCGATCAGGGCGTGGTCCATGGCCTCCTGCACTGAGTTGGAAGCCAGCATGGCGAAGCCGGTCTGGCGGCAGGCCATCACATCGCTGTGGTCGCCGAAGATGGAAAGCGCGTGCGTGGCCACGGTGCGGGCAGCCACGTGGATGACCGCGGGCGTCAGTTCCCCCGCCATCTTGTACATGTTGGGGATCATCAGCAGCAGGCCTTGCGACGCGGTGAAGGTCGTACCCAGAGCGCCTGCCTGGACCGCTCCGTGCAAAGCCCCCGCCGCTCCGCCTTCGCTCTGCATCTCGATGACCGTAGGCTTCACGCCCCAAAGATTGGCCCGGCCCGTGGCCGCCCACTCGTCGGCGAACTCGCCCATGTTGGAGGAGGGCGTGATCGGATAGATCGCGATCACCTCGCTGGTGTGATACGCGGCATACGCGGCGGCTTCATTGCCGTCGATCGTGACCCAAGTCGTTTTCATGATTGCTCCCTGTGCTTACATTACAAACCCACTATGAATCCTTGGTGGATGCGTACAAAACGCTACATTATGACCCAAATGCCGGTGCGCAATGCGAACTGCCCGTTATGTTCGAGCAGCGAAACCCGATCGCTCATGCCGCTCGATCGCTGAACGCATTCCTATCTCCACAGCTGCAACCAGAAAGTCTCTCCCGTTCCTCCGTTGCCGTCTGTGACTGGCGTCACCGGGAAAAGCAGCCTGACTCTTGAAGCAACCATGGCTCATCCGGAGCAGCGCCACGGCGAAAGCGAGGGTGAGCGGCGGAGGGCGCCGGTGTGGGCCAACCCCGGCCCCTACCGACCCGACAACAAGTACTTCCCCTACTTCGAAGCCTGGCACCTGCTGCGCCGCCCTGCGCCTCAGGCCGTGTCGTCGCGCCAGCGACGACGGCCTCTTAGCCCGGGACGCGAGTCCCGGGACAGGACACAGCGCTAGGCCAAGTCGCGCCAGCGACGACGGCCTTCAGCCCAACATATACCGAGGATCGTCGGCGATCCCATGTTTGGCCAAGAGACTCACAAACTCGGAATCAAACGTGTGCTTCTGATGGTGTTCCGGTTGATGGCGAACGTAGTTAAGAACTGTTGTCAGTTGCGATTGTCCCACGCTCACGGCGCCATATCCGTCCTGCCACGTAAATGCCTTGTGCCCTTTCTCTCGCATCCATTTAGAGGAGACGGCCTTAATCGTCTGGACCGTCTTTGCCAGGGGCATCGTAGGAGGCAGATTGATGACGAGATGGACGTGGTCATCGATTCCACCGACCGCGAGGACCTCGATGCCACGGTCTGCCGTGACCTTACCAATGAAATTCCATAAATCCGCTTGGACCTCGGGCGAGATCTGCTTGCGGCGCCCTTTGGTGCTGAATGAAATGTGGATACGATTTCGTACGTAGGTGTGAGCCATACACCCTCCGACAAGGTGGCGGAGGATAACACCTGGGGTCAGGAATTGCAGTGACAACCGTCGTCGCTGGCGCGACTACCGTGGTGGTCCAATCTCTTTCCGGCACTGCCGTGCCGGCCTGCAAACCCACCGTCGCTGTCGCGACGCGGCGTTGGGCGCGCTGTCCTTCAGACAAGAAACCTGCCGCGCCGCGACGACGGCCTTGTAGCCCGGGACGCAAGTCCCGGGTACGGATACGAATGAGAATCTGAGCCGCGGTAGCGGCGACGGGTGTTTTATGGAGAATCCACGGTCGCTGGCGCGACTGTCCGCGAACTACGCACCTGTTCCCGGCACTCTCCTGCCGGGCTGCAAACCCATTGTCGCTGGCGCGACAAATCCGTCGCGGTAGCGACGATCGCACTATAGCCCGGGACGACAGTCCCGGGATGGGAGCGGAGGGTCGATCCAAGCCGCGGTAGCGCCGACGGATGTTTCCGTGGTGTGACGCAGCAATAGCTACGCACAGGGGATTTATCCCTTTTCCCTTCTTCTCCCAAGCTCAACCGCTTCAACCGCGCTCACATGCATATCCCCCGCCGGGAATCGGCCAATGAACTTGCCACAATGCCCGCACTTCGCATCTTCGCTACGATTTGCCAAATTCCTGGTGCGGACGATGACATTCGACATCTTCCCGCAGAAATCGCACTTCACGAACCAGATCGGCTCGAGAACCAACGAGAGTTCGGCCAACTGCGCCTCGCTGACCGGGGTGGGGGCGTCCACCATCAGGTCCACCGCCTTGGCGGTCTTGGGGAAGGGGATGACCTCGCGCAGGCTGTCGGCCCCGGCCAGGATCATCACGATGCGGTCCAGTCCCAGCGCGATGCCGCCGTGCGGCGGGGTGCCGTACTCCAGCGCCTCCAGGAAGAAGCCGAAGCGCGAACGTGCCTCCTCCTCGGTCATGCCCAGGGCCTTGAAGATGGCGCGCTGCACGTCCTGGCGGTGGATGCGGATGGACCCCGAGCCCAGCTCCGTCCCGTTGAGCACCAGGTCGTAGGCGCGGGCCCGCACCGTGTCCAGGTCGCGCCCCGCGATCACCTTCTCCATGTCCTGCTCGAAGGGCGAGGTGAAAGGATGGTGGGCCGCGTTGTAGCGCTCTTCGGTCTCGTCCCACTCGAACATGGGGAAATCGGTGACCCAGACAAAGTGGTATGAACTTGCGTGCTTGCGGTCGCCGGCGAAGGCGCCGTGGCGCTCGGCGTACTTGCGCGCCAGCTCCACCCGGAAGACCCCGGCGGCGGTGTACACCGCCATCGTCGCCTTGCGCCTCTGCTCCGGGGTGCGGTTAGTGACCACGGCGCCACCCACGATGACCAGCAGGTCATCGTGGGTAGCCGAGCAATTCTGGCGGACCTTCGTCACCGCCTCCGGCCACGATTTCTCCAGCCGCTTGAGGTCGTCGATGAGCTTGGCCCCGCCCTTGGCGTTGAACAGCGCCTTGTTGTCGTCGCGCTCTTTGCGCGAGAGCTCGCCCACCTTGGGGATCTTGACGGCGACCAGGGGCAGCTCGGCATCGAGCTGCAAGGTCTGCATCATCTCGGCGGTGAACAAGTCGTGGACGTCGGTGAAGCCGGGCAGGCGCAGGTCGGGCTTGTCGATGCCGTACAACCGGATGGCCTGGTCGTAGGGCATCTGCGGGAACGGTCCCTGGATCGCGACCCCGGCGGCCACCCATGCCGCTTTCACGAAGTTCTCCACCACATCGAAGACGCGCTCCTGTTGCGGGTACGACATCTCCAGATCGATCTGGGTGAACTCCGGCTGGCGGTCGGCGCGCAGGTCCTCGTCGCGGAAGCAGCGCACGATCTGGAAGTATCGGTCGAAGCCGGAGATCATCAGGATCTGCTTGAACAGTTGCGGCGACTGCGGCAGGGCGTAGAACGAGCCGGGATAGACGCGGCTGGGCACCAGGTAGTCGCGCGCCCCTTCTGGGGTGGAGCGGGTCATGAACGGGGTCTCAATCTCGAAGAAGCCCTGTTGCGACAGGTTCTGGCGGATGGCCAGCGCCACCTTGTGGCGCAGCTCGATGTTGGCCTGCATGGGCTCGCGGCGGAGGTCGATGTAGCGGTATTTCAGCCGCATTTCTTCATTCGGCAAAACCGCTTCACTGGGGAGGAACGGCGGCGTCTTGGCCTCGTTCAGGATGCGCAACTCGTCGCACACCACCTCGATCTCGCCGGTGGAGAGCTTGGGGTTGATGGCCTCGGGGTCGCGCTTCTTCACCCGCCCGATCACCGCCACCACGAACTCCATGCGCAGGGTCTCGGCCTTGGCGTGCGCCGCGGCGTTGGATTCCTGGTCGATCACCACCTGGCTGATGCCGGTGCGGTCGCGGATGTCGAGGAAGATCAGCTTGCCGTGGTCGCGCCGCTTGTTGACCCAGCCCATGAGCACGACCTTCTGGCCGGCGTCCGATGTGCGCAGCTCTCCGCAGCGGTGGGTGCGTCGTAGATCTCCGAGGAAATCGAGCAAGATCAGTCCCTATCGATGTTGGCGTCATGCTGAGCGGCTTTAGCCGTGAAGCATCTCGCGCGCAGCTCACAGTCTTGATGGTGCACGCGAGATCCTTCAGGCCTGAAGGCCCTCAGGATGACGCCGGTTCCAATATAAGAATTCTCCGCGTGAGCGGGAACGACGATTATAACGGCTATGCGCTATGAGCTATGCGCTATGAACCAGCGATCACCCTCGCCAGCTCCCCGCGCGGCAGCGTGACCTGCTCGCCCGTCGCCAGGTTCTTGAGGGCAAACATGCCCGACTTCGCCTCGTTCTCCCCCAGGATGATGGCGAAGCGCGCCCCGGTCTTGGCGGCCAGCTCCAGCGACTTCTTCAAGCGAAAGTTCTCGTCGCCCAGGTCCACGATCAGGCCCGCCCGCCGCAGCTCGCGCCCCAGCTTCGCCGCCTCCTTATTCATGCCCGCTCCCAGCGGCGCGATGTAGGCGTCCGCCGCCGTGGCCTTCGGCTGGTGATGCTCACTCAGCGTCAGGACCAACCTGTCTTCTCCAATGGCGAAGCCGATCCCCGGCGCCTTCGGCCCGCCCAGCGCTTCGCTCAGCCCGTCGTACCTCCCTCCTCCCAGGATGGCGTTCTGCGCCCCCAGCGCCCCATGCGTGAACTCGAAGGTTGTCTTTTGATAATAGTCGAGACCTCGAACCATCCTTGGATTCACTTTGTATGGGATGGAGAGGGAGTCGAGGATGGCGCGGACCTCGGCGAAGTGCTGGCGGCAGGGCTCGTCGAGGTAGTCCATGATCTTGGGCAGCTTCTCGATGATCGGCTGGTCTTCGGGGACCTTGCAGTCGAGCACGCGCAGCGGATTGGTCTCGGCGCGGCGCTGGCAGTCGGCGCACATTTTTCCGACCACGGGTTTCAGGGCGGCGCGCAGGGCTTCGTTGTAGCGCTGGCGATCGTTGATGCAGCCGACGGAGTTGAGCTCCAGGGTCCAGCCGGTCAGGCCGAGGCGGTCGAGGAAGGTGGCCAGCATCTCCAGGACTTCGGCGTCCACGGCGGGCGACTCGCTGCCCGCGGTGGGCGGGCCGATGATCTCGGCGCCGATCTGGTAGAACTGGCGGTAGCGTCCCTTCTGCGGGCGCTCGCGGCGGAACTGCGGGCCGATGTAGAAAAGTTTCTGCAGGCCGGGGCGCTCCCATAGCCGGTTCTCGATGTAGGCGCGCACCACGCCGGCGGTGTTCTCAGGGCGCAGCGCCAGCCACTGCCCTTTCTCGGACTGGGCGCGGGCTCGGTCCTCCCAGGCGAACATTTCTTTGGAGACGATGTCGGTATCCTCGCCCACCGAGCGCTGGAAGAGGGAGAGGTCTTCGAGAACAGGCGTGCGGATCTCGTGGAAGTGGTAGGAGCGGAAGACGTCGCGGGCCGCCGACTCGACGAAGTTCCACAGCTCGGTGTCGGGAGGAAGAAGGTCGCGGGTTCCGCGGACGGCTTTGATCATTTGGTCGTTGGTCGTCGGTCGTTGGTCGTTGGCCAGCTACTAGCTACCTCTTCGATTCTTTCAGGTACTGCTCCTTATAGCCGAGATAGTTCTGGGCGTAGCGCATGATCATCTGCTGGGCGGCCTCGTCCAGTTTCTTGCGGAACTTGCCGGGGACGCCCATCCACAGCGAATGGGGCTCGACCTCGGTGCCTTCGGGGATGACGGTGCCGGCGGCGATGATGCTTCCTCGCCCGATGTGCGCCCCATTCAGGATGACCGAGCCCATGCCGATCAGGCAGTGGTCTTCGACCTTGCATCCGTGCAGCGTGACCGAATGGCCGATGGTCACCCAGTCGCCGACCTCGACCGTGTACTGGCCGAGCATGCCGTGGAGCACGGAGCAATCCTGCACATTGGAGTTGCGGCCGATGCGGATGGAGTTGACGTCGCCGCGGAGGACGGCGTTCATCCAGACGCTGGCGTGCTCGCCCAGGACGACGTCGCCGATGATCTGGGCGGATTCGTCCACGTAACAGGTGGAGGCGATCTGGGGCGAGATGCCTTTGTAGGAGCGGATCATCGGGTCAAAAGGAAAGCGTAGAAGTTAGCATGTGCCGGAGAGGCGGAGCAAACACGGGAGAGGCCGATTGGATAATTGGGCAATCGGGTAATTGATTCTTGACGACCTTAGTTACTTTGGTTCAAAGAAGGAACACGCGCCCGGCAGGAGATGCTAATATCCGGCACATCGGGGAGAGAGTGGCGACAGCCGTCCAGACACACGAGGTCGTGATCGAGATCGGCGGGATGGCGGTGTGCGTGCGCACCGAGAGCGCGGAATTCCGCCGGATGCTGGAAGAGCGGTACGTGGGGTTTGTTACGCCCGCTGCGCGGGCTGCCCGGCCGGGGGCGGCCGGGCTACAAAATCACTTCTCTCTGGATGTGGAACTGTTGCCCGATGGCGCCCTTGGCGCGGATGAGGATGTGCGGGTCAGGCGCGAGGGCGGGCGGTGGGAGATGACCCGCGGCGATTTCCGGGCGGGGTGGGGGCCGGACAAGCGTCAGGGATGGGTACGGCAGACGGCGAATCCCTACGCCATCGATTCGGTGCTCCGCATCCTGCACACGCTGCTGCTGGCCGAGGAGGGAGGATTCCTCCTGCACGGGGCGTCGGCCATCCGCAACGGCAAGGCGTTCCTGTTCTCGGGAAAATCAGGGGCGGGCAAGACGACCATTTCGCGGCTGGCGCCAAAAGACGTGACGCTGCTGACGGATGAGATCTCGTACATAAGGAAGGAAAAGCAGGTCCCTCGCGGGCTGAAGCCCACTCCGGATGACACCGGTGAGGGGTACGTCGCCTATGGGACGCCGTTCGCCGGGGAGCTGGCCAAGGTGGGGGAGAATGTGTCGGCGGCGATTGCGGGGCTCTACTTCCTGGAGAAGTCGCCAGAGAACCGGCTTGAGCCCATGGGTGGCACAGAAGCGTTGCAACGGCTGATGCAGAACATCCTTTTCTTCGCCGAAGATGAGAGACTGGTGCGCCAGGTGTTCGAGGCGGCAGGAGACTTCCTGGCGCGGGTGCCGGCGTTCCGGCTGGCCTTCGCGCCTGACGCGCGGGTCTGGGAGCTGATTCGATGAGTTACGTGGCCAGGAGCAAGCAGGTGGCCGCCCGCATGCTGGGCGAGGAGATGGTGATCATGTCAGGCCGGGACTCGACCCTGTTCACCCTGAGCCCGGTGGCGACCGCCATCTGGAACGCCGCTGATGGACAGACCCCGCTGGAACGGATCGTCGAGGAGCGAGTGTGCGAGGAGTTCGAGGTGGACCGGGAAACGGCCCTGGCCGACGCGCAGGCGTTCGTCGCAGAGCTGGCTGAGCATGGCATTGTTCTGATTTCGGAACAGCCGATCACTTAGAACCCCCAGCGGCTAGAGCCGCATTTCTTCGGGTAGCTGTAACGGCGCGGCTGAAGCCGCGCCCCTTCGAAGGAGCAAATGAGCGGGCAGTTGATGATGGAGATCGGGACGAAGGCGCTGGAGCTAGGGGTGCCGCTGAGCGCGCACTTCGACCTGACCTGGCGCTGCAACGAGCGCTGCATCCATTGCTATCTCGACCACGAGGACCGCGGCGAAGTCACCACCACCGAGGTGAAGGACATCCTCGAGCAGCTGGCCGCCGCCGGCACCTTCTTCCTCATCCTGAGCGGCGGCGAGCCGGTGATGCGCAAGGATTTTTTCGAGATCGTGGAGTACGCGCGCCAGCTGATGTTCTCGGTGAAGGTGAAGACCAACGGCATCCTGATCCGCGAGCGGGAGGCGGCGCGGCTGCGCGAGCTGGCGGTGGAGGTGGTGCAGATCAGCGTCTATTCCCACCGCGCGGCGGTGCACGACGCCATCACCAAGGTGCCGGGGTCGCTGGAGAGAACGCTGAACGCGGTGCGCTTCCTGCGTGGCCAGGGGCTGAAGGTGATCATCGCCGGGGTGATGATGCGGCAGAACCTGGGCGACCACAAGGAAGTGCAGAAGCTGGCGCGGGAGCTGGGGGTCAGCTTCCAACTGGACCCGACCATCACCCCGAAGCTGGACGGCGACACCTCGGTCCTCGACCTGCGCATCCCCGATTCCGCCCTGCCGCAGCTGTTCCGCGATGGGTCGTTGGTGGGGGATGCGGACGAGTTCTGCGCGCCGGCGGAGGTGGACGCCAGCGCGCTGGAAGCGCTGCCCTGCAGCGCTGGCCATACCGCGGTCTATATCTCGCCCTACGCCGACGTCTTTCCCTGCGTGCAGTTCCCCCTGCCCACCGGGAACCTTCGCCAGCAGAAGTTCCTGGAGGTGTGGCGCGACTCGCCGCAGATGAACGAGGTGCGCGGCATCCGGCTCAGCGACCTGCACGCCTGCAGCTCGTGCGGCAACGTGGCCAGCTGTTCCCGCTGCCCCGGCCTGGCGTACATGGAAGGCGATATGCGGGGCCCGTCGAGCGCGGACTGCGACAAGTCGTTCGCGCGGACGGGCATCCTCTCGCCGCGGAAGCGAGCTGCCCTGGTGCAGATTGCGATCTGATCTGCGATTTGTGATTTGTGATTTGCGATTGGCGGCGCGGGCAACCGCGCCGTTCCATTTTGGGAAGCACAATCTGGAGTTCCGAAAACAGAACAAGCGGACGTGCATCACAGACGTCGCTTAGGCAGGACCGATATACGAGTTCCTTTACTTCTTTCTACGGGAGCGTCGTATGTCGCCCTGGCCGCGCACGTACGGGCCCATCGCCATCCTTCTTCTGCTCACTTCACTGTCACTTGCACAAGACGCCGCGCTGGGCACGCTGCGAGGCACGGTCTTCGACAGCAGTGGGGCGCGCATCGCCGGCGCCACCGTCACCGCCATCCACAACGCTACGGGAGTCGAGCGCACCGTGGCCTGCGACCAAGATGGCGGGTTCGCCCTGCAATATCTGCCGCCGGGAACCTATGAGTTGCGAGTAGCGGCGCCGGGCATGAGGCCAGAAGTGCGCAAGAACGTGCGGCTGGAAGTGGGCGCGGTGGTGGGGATCCAGGTCACGCTCAAGGTGGCCGGGCCGCGCGAGGCGATCACCATCCAGGCCCAGCCCGGGCAGGTGGAGACCCAGTCGGCCGCGGTCTCATCAGTGCTCGACGAGCGCGCCATCAACGAGCTTCCGCTGAACGGCCGGCGGTTCACCGACCTGGTGCTGCTGACCCCGGGAGTGACCACCGACCCCCGCAGTCTGACCTCCGATAGCACCGGCGACCTGGCTTTCGGGGGAGTGCGCGGCTACAACTCCAGCTACCTGGTGGACGGAGTGGACAACAACAACGCCTTCTTCGCCCAGATGCGGGGCCGCTACCGAGCTCCCTACCAGTTCAGCAACGAGGTGGTGCAGGAGTTCCGAGTGTCGTCCAACACCTACGGGGCGGAGCTGGGGCGGTCGGGCGGCGCGGTGGTCAACGTGGTGACCAAGTCTGGGACCAACAACTATCACGGCAGCGCCTTCTGGTTCCTGCGCGACGGGCGCCTGAGCGCCGAGCAGCCCTTCGCCGGCATGAAGCCGCCGGAGCGCAGGAACCAGTTCGGGGGGACCATCGGCGGCCCCATCCGCAAGAACGGATTGTTCTTCTACGCGGGCTTCGACCAGCACATCTACCACGTGCCCACCGTCGTCCACTTCCTGAACGGGACCGCCACGGTGACGCCGACGCCGGACGACTACGAGGCCAGCGACCAGGCGCAGGTGGAAAGCGCAGCAGCCCGGCTCTCCACCCTGGGCGGGCCCTTCCCCGCGAGCATGGTGGGCAATACGGGGTTCATCAAGTTCGACTGGGCCCTCTCGCCGCGGAACTACCTGGCGGCGCGGCTGAGCACTTCGCGCTACTGGGGCTCGAACAACGTGTACCTGGACCCGGTCAATCCCATCACCTACTACGCGACCAGCGAGAACGGCGAAGAGCGGGTGAGCACGGAGAGCGCGTCGCTGGCGCTGACCAGCGCGCTCACGTTCCGGGTGACCAACAACCTGCGGGCGCAGTTCTCGCGCGACCTGCAGGCCAGCGATCCCAATTCGAGCGCGCCTCAGACCCAGATCTACGACATCATCGAGGGCTTCGACCGATCGCTGATCCTGCCCCGCGCCACGCGCGAGCACCGGCTGCACCTGCTGGATTCGGTCGCGGTGGACGGGCACCGCCACGCCTGGAAGTTCGGCTTCGACTTCAGCCAGGCCTGGGTGCAGAACTTCTTCCCGGTGATGTCGGGGGGTGAATTCATCTTCAGCGACATCCGGGTGAACCCGTTCACCTTCAAGCCCATGACTTTCGGCATGGCCATCACGCCGCTGCGGGCCTACGCCCACGGGGTGCCGCGTTACTACTTCCAAGATTTCGGCAATTCGGTGAGCCACCCCGACACCCGGGAGTACGCCTTCTTCGTCCAGGACACGATCCGGGTGAGCAGCCATCTGGCGCTGTCGCTGGGCCTGCGCTACGACCTGCAAACCTTCCGCAGCCAGGGGCTGGAGTCGAATCCGGCCTGGCCGGACTCGGGCAAGGTCCCCACCGACAGCAACAACTTCGCCCCGCGGGTGGGCTTCGCCTATTCCATCGGCGACGAGCGACCGGTGGTGATCCGGGGCGGGTTCGGGATGTTCTACACCCGCATCCCGCAGATCTATAACTCGACGGTGGAGATGCAGAACGGGCTGCAGCGCTCCCACCTGTTCCTGAAGAACACGCAGGGGAACACCGATTTTCCCCTCTATCCGAACCCCGTGGTCGCGTGCCCGCCAGGGACCCTGAGCTGTCCCGCCCCGGCCAGCCTGGCCGGCTTGCTGACGACGGAGATCTCCGCGTTCGCGGCGGACTTCAAGACCCCAGTGGTGCACCAGGGAAGCCTGACGGTGGAAAAGGAAATCTGGCATCGCTTCGCGGTGGGGGTGGGTTACTTGTACGTGAGTGGGCACAACCTGGTGCGGTCGCGGGACGTGAACCTGCCGGAGCCGAAGACGGTCTATTACCCGGTTTACGATCCCAGCGATACGTTCAGCGGGGAGTTCCTGCCGGTCGAATCGTTCTCGACCTGGCAGATGACACCCTCGCTCAGCTGCCCGTTCCCACCCTGCCTGAATGATGTGGCACGGCCGGTGGCCGGGATCGGCGGGATCTACGTCTTCGAAAGTCTCGCCCAGAGCACCTACCACGGGCTGACCCTCTCGGTGCGGCGGCGGATGACCCAGGGACTCTATTTCCGGCTGGCCTACACCTTTGCCCGGGCGAGTGACAACATCCAGGACGCCCTGCTGGCGGGGCGACCGCCGACCGTGCAGAATACCTATGCCGCCAACAGCGAATGGGGGCGGAGCGTGACCGACCAGCGCCACCGGCTGGCTGCGGCCTGGTCATGGTCGCCCAAGCCCTTCCACCGGGACCAGCCGACACTGAAGGCGATCTTCAATGACTGGACGTGCTCCGGGGTGGTGACCATCGGAAGCGGGCGGCCATACGACGCCCGGGTGGTGGGGGACGCGAACCGCGACGAAAACACTTACAACGACCGCCTGCCCGGCTATGGCCGGAATTCGTTCACCGGGCCCGACTATGCAACGACGGACCTGCGGCTGAGCCGCCTGCTCTACCTGGGAGACAAGTTGAGACTCCAGTTGCTGGCTGAAGCTTTCAACGTATTCAACCGGACAAACCTGCAGGTAGACACGACCGACGATGGATTCGTGAACAGCGCCGCCGAGTTTATCCCCCTCGATCGGACGATCGCAGGCAGCCACTACCCGGCCTATTACACCCAGTCGTCGGGATTCATGAAGCCGACGAGCGCGTACGCATCACGGCAGGTGCAGTTCGGAGTACGGTTGCGTTTCTGAAGGCGGAGGTCGAAGAGATGGGTCGTGAGGGTTATCAAATAGCTAACAGTGAAGGCGCAGACCCGCATAAATCGAACATATTTCTTGACTTGGGCAACGGATATTGCAATAACTTAGGCTGACCAAACAGGTACGTCAGGGGGTGTTTTTTCGTTGGCAGAAGTCAGGCTCCAGGAGGGCGAGTCATTGGAAAACGCCCTTCGTCGCTTCAAGCGCAAGGTGCAGCAGGAAGACATCATCAAGGAGGTCAAGAGGCACTCCTTCTACCTGAAACCCGGCGAGAAGCGTCGCGTGAAGGAAGCTCTGGCGCGCAAGCGGAACCGCAAGAAGGCGCGTAAGGAGCAGGAGTAGAGTTTTCGCGAGGGGGCCGCTCCACAAGGAGTCGGCCCCTTTGCTTTTGTCAGAAGCCCCGCAGTCCGCAGTCCTAAGATGGTAGGCAAGAGTTGAGTGGCAGGTCCCGCGTGGGAGCGCGGGTGGGCCGAGTCAAGGGGGGAGATGGTCCCTGCGCCGGGCCGGTTGCCTCGCAGAGAAGGCGGACCGGGCGGGCGGGAACACGGGCAAGGAAGGTTTCCCATGGAATTCCAGGACAAAGCTCTGAAGTGCGTGGACTGTGGCGCCGAGTTCGTTTTTACCGCCGGGGAACAACTCTTTTTCCACGACAAACAATTCAAGAACGAGCCCAAGCGGTGCAAGCCCTGCAAGGCGAAACGGGCGGCCGCGCTGGGAAGCCAGACGCCAGGCAACAGCGGCGGCGGCCAAACATACTCCAAGGTAGAAACCCGCACCACCTGTTCACAGTGCGGGAAAGAGACCACTGTCCCCTTCAAACCCACGCAGGGACGGCCGGTGTTCTGCCGCGAGTGCTTCCAGGCGCGGCGGGCGTCGGCAGCCAGCGCCTGAGTCGGCGGCGACAGCCGCCCCAGTCCCCCTAAGCCATCTGGATGTGTGTCGCGGCCCGAGCCGGGCGGGAAAGGGAACCCGTCCGAGGCCCGCGATTCACGGTTGCTATAATGTCCCGGTGGCGACGTTCTACGTGGAAAATTTCGGCTGCCGGGCGACCCAGGCCGACGGCGCCGCCATCGAGCGCCAACTGGCGGAGAAGGGCTGGCGGCGAAGAGGCGACCCCCGGCTGGTCGACGTGGTGGTGGTCAATACCTGCACGGTGACTTCGGCCGCCGACCACGACGCCCGCGCCGCCATCCGCCGCATCCATCGGCAGAACCCCGAGTGCAGGATCCTGGTCACCGGCTGTTACGCCCAGCGGGCGCCGCAGGAAGTCGGTTCCCTGCCCGGCGTGAGCTGGGTGGTGGGCAATTCCCATAAGCATCAGATCGGAGAGATCGCGCTGAGGGCGCCGGGGGGGAACGGGCAGGGGTTCGTGCCCCTCGGATCGCTGGACGGGACGGGGACGGTGCAGGTGGTGGGGGACATCTTCGCCCACACCGAACTGCTGGCAGCGCCGGTGTTCGAGGGCGACGCGGCCGGGGAGAGGACCCGGCCCAACCTGAAGGTGCAGGACGGCTGCGATAACCGGTGCTCGTTCTGCATCATCCCCTCGGTGCGGGGGCAAAGCCGTTCCCTGCCGCAAGACGAGGTGCTGCGCGAGATGGACGCGCTGGTGGCCGCCGGCTACCGCGAAGTGGTGATCTCGGGCATCAATCTGGGGCGGTGGGGCCGGGACTTCGAACGTCCGCAGACCTTCGCCGGCCTGGTGCGCGCCGTGGTGGAGAAGACCGGCATCGAGCGGCTGCGGATCAGCTCGGTGGAGCCGATGGATTGGACCGACGAGCTGATCGAGCTGGTGGCGTCGTCGCCGCGCATCGCCAAGCACGCGCACGTGCCGCTGCAGTCGGGCTCCGACCGCATCCTGCGGCTGATGCATCGCAAGTACCGCCCCTGGCATTACGCCGCGCGAGTGCGGAAGATCCGCAAGGCGATGCCGACCGCGGCCATCGGCGCCGACGTCATGGTGGGCTTCCCCGGCGAGACCGACGCCGACTTCGAAGACAACCGCAGATTCATCGAGTCCCTGCCCTTCACCTACCTGCACGTGTTCACTTATTCCTCGCGGCCCGGCACACCATCGGCCCGGATGGCGGAGCAGGTGGAGGTCGCGGTGCGGCGGGAGCGCAACCGCGAGCTACGCGGGCTGGCGGCGGCGAAGAAGAGAGCCTTCCTGGAGGGCTTCGTCGGCAGCACGCTGTCAGGCATCACGCTCAATGTGCGCGAGGGCGAATACACCGAAAGCCTCACCGACAATTACCTCAAACTCATGCTGCGCGGCCGCCACGGCGCCAACCAGATGGTGACGGCGCGCGCCGAGAGCGTGCAGGGCGAGGCGCTGCTGGGCAGCGTCTGCTGAGCCTACCGTCCGTGCCGTGAGTGCGCTGGGTTATAATCTTCGGGTCTTTGCCACGAGGAGGATTGCATCGATAAGCGTTTTATCCGCACCAATGAGCGCATCCGCGCCCGCGAAATCAGGGTCATCGATTCAGAAGGCCAACAGCTTGGGATCATGCCGCCTTTCGAAGCCCTGAAGAAAGCCCGGGAACAGAACCTCGACCTGGTAGAGATCTCGCCCACCGCCCAGCCGCCGGTCTGCCGCATCATGGACTACGGCAAGTACCTGTACGAGCAGGAGAAGAAGGAGCGCGCGGCCAAGAAGCACCAGAAGGTCATCACGATCAAGGAAGTGAAGTTCCGCATCAACGTGGACGAGCACGACTACGAGTTCAAGAAGAACCACGTGCTGCGCTTCCTGGAAGACGGCGACAAGGTGAAGGCCACCATCTTCTTCCGCGGCCGCGAGATGACCCACACCAACCTGGGGCGCAACATCCTGGACCGGTTGATCAAGGACGTCGGCGACAAGGGGATCGTGGAGTTCCGGCCGCGCATGGAGGGCAACACCCTGCACGCCATCCTGGCGCCGAAGAAGAGCTAGTCCTCCAACTCAACCGCAGAGATCGCAGAGGCCGCAGAGTCATTCTCGTTCATTTCCCTCTGCGAACTCTGCGTTCTCTGCGGTAAAATAAAAGATTCGTCAGGAGTCCCGAAAATGCTCTGGGCGAAGGTCTGTACAGCGAAGGAACTATGCCGAAACTGAAGACGCACAGTGGAGCCGCCAAGCGGTTCAAGAAGACGGGGACGGGGAAGATCAAGCGCGGACACGCTTTCAAGCGCCACATCCTGACCTCCAAGGGCACCAAGCGCAAGCGCCAGCTCGATACCGATACCATGGTCGATCCGGCGGATGCGCGCAAGATCAAGCGGATGATCCCATACTAGCCGTGAGCCCCGAGCCGTGAGCTCAAGGCTCAGTGCTCAAGGCTCCAAGCGTGTGAAGAGGCGAGACCACAACTCCTGCCTCCAGCCGCGAGGCCGCGAAAGCGGCCAACATTGCCCGGTCGAGGGCGGCCGGGCTACAAAAGACAGAAAAGGAGAAGCACCATGCCTCGCGTAAAACGCGGCACCAAGCGCCGCGCCAAGAGAAAAAGGATATTGGAACAGGCGTCAGGATATTTCCTGACCAAGTCGAAGCTCTACCGCTCGGCGAAGGAGTCGGTGGAGCGGGCGCTGAAGTTCGCCTATGCCGGACGCCGCCAGAAGAAGCGCCAGTACCGCTCACTGTGGATCGTGCGCATCGGCGCCGCCGCCAAGCAGAACGGGATGAGCTATTCGCAGTTCATCAACGGGCTGAAGAAGAGCGGGATGGAGCTGGACCGCAAGGTGCTGGCCGATATCGCGGTCAAGGACCCCGCCGGCTTCAAGGGCCTGACCGAGCAGGCGAGAGCGGCGCTGGCCAGCTAGCCGTCAGCCGTCAGCCATCAGGTAATGTATCGTGTGGCGCGGGCGTGACGCCCGCGCTGGAGTGCCCGGCCGACAGGGCCGGGCCACACCTTCCATGTACACCGTCCGCAAACTCGACGACTTCTC
>DATKKJ010000053.1 GCA_035543055.1 Terriglobales bacterium
TCCATTCCGGAAATGGAAGTGATGGCGAATGCTGCACGCGAGATGCTTCGCGCCTGAAGGCGCTCAGCATGACGCCACTTCTCACGAGGCAGTCCTGCGCGGCGAACGCACTTTTGCGCTCGGCGTTCCTACTTCGGCGATGTGGTTGAAAGGCAACAACGAGGAATGCAGAACGAAGATTGCAGAAGTTAGCGACCCTTGCGCAGCTTGCGGATTTCCTCCAGGCGCTCGCGGATGCGCTTCTCGATGCCCTGATCGGTGGGGTGGTAATAGCGGCGGTCCTTGAGGTTGTCGGGCAGGCACTGCATGTCGGCGACCTTTTCGTCGAAGTCGTGGGCGTACTGGTATCCCTTGCCGTAGCCGAAGCTTTTCATCAATCCCGTGGGCGCGTTGCGCAGGTGCAGCGGGACGGGCTCGGCGACGGTCTGCTCGACGTCACCTTTCACTTCGCCATAGGCGGCGTAGAGGGCGTTCGACTTGGGAGCGACCGAGAGGTAGACGACCACCTGGGCCAGCGCCAGGTCGCCCTCGGGCTGGCCCAGGAAGTCCACGGCGTCCTTGGCGGCGAGGGTGACAGCGAGGGCGTTGGGATCGGCCAGGCCGATGTCCTCGACCGCCATGCGCACCACGCGGCGGGCGATGTAGAGCGGCTCCTCGCCGGCCTCGAGCATGCGCGCCAGCCAGTAGAGGGCGGCGTCGGGGTCGGAATTGCGCACCGACTTGTGCAGGGCGGAGATGAGGTTGTAATGCTCTTCGCCCGCCTTGTCGTAGAGCAGCACGCGCTTCTGCAGGGCGTCCTTGACCACGTCGTCGGTGATGGCGCCGCCCTTGCCCACGGCCTTGGCGGCGATCTCGAGGACGTTGTAGCCGCTGCGGGCGTCGCCGCTGGAGTACCTGGCGATCCTGTCGAGTACCGCGTCCGGCACCGTCAGTTCCATGTCGCCCAGGCCGCGCTCGCGGTCGGCCACCGCCCGCCGCAGCAGGGCCACGATCTGCTCCTCGGTGAGCGGATGGAGGACGTAAACCCGGCAGCGGGAGAGCAGGGCGGAGATGATCTCGAACGACGGATTCTCGGTGGTGGCGCCGATGAGGCGGATAGCGCCCGACTCGACGTAGGGCAGGAAGGCGTCCTGCTGGGCCTTGTTGAAGCGGTGGATCTCGTCCACGAAGAGGATGGTGCGGGTGCCGTACTGGCGGGCTTTGTCGGCGTCGGCCATGACCGCCTTGATCTCCTTGATGCCGGAGAGCACGGCGGAGAACTCGATGAACTCGGCGTGGGTGAGGTGGGCGATGATCTTGGCCAGGGTGGTCTTGCCGACGCCGGGCGGGCCCCAGAAGATGAGCGAGCCGTGATCGTCGCGCTCGATCTGCACCCGCAGCGGCTTGCCGGGGGCGAGGATGTGCTCCTGGCCGACGAATCCCTCGAGCGTGCGCGGGCGCATGCGCGCCGCCAGCGGCTGCGTCTTGTCGACGGATTCATCGCGCGGGGTGGGTTGAAACAGGCCCATTTGTGATTTCTGATTTGTGATTTGTGATTTAACCCCGTGAATCGCAAATCACAAATCGCAAATCACAAATCCGCGCCGCTGCCGCGCGGCTTCGTAGAGAAGGATAGACGCAGCGATGGCGGCGTTGAGGGAATCGACCTTGGCGGAGTGTGGGACAACCACGGTCTCGTCCATGTCTTTCATGACCTCCCGGGGAAGGCCCGCGCCCTCGTTGCCGATGAACAGAGCCAGCTTGCCCGACAGATCGGCCTCATACGCCGGGGTTCCCTTGTGCGAGGAGGTGGCAACCAGGCGCACCCCGGCCTGACGCAACCTGGACAGGCAATCGTGCAGAGTCACCGTGATGACAGGCAGCCGGAAGACCGAGCCGGCCGAGGCGCGCACCGTCTTCGGTGAAAGGTGGCTGACGGTCTTCTCGGCCAGCAGCATCCCGGTGGCGCCAAAGGCCTCGGCGGAGCGCAACAAGGTGCCGAGATTGCCGGGGTCCTGGAGGCCGGCGGCGACCACCAGCAGCGGCTCCGGCAGGCGCAGTACGTCTTCGAGAACGAAGGACTTCAGCTTCACCAGGGCGGCGACGCCCTGGGGGGTCTCGGTGGCGACGGCGCTGTCGAAGACGGCGTCGGGGAGCTCGACGGTCTCGACCTGGGCGCCGATCTGGGGGAGCAGGCGGCCGGCGGCCGCGATCGCGGACTCGCGGAAGAAGACCGCACGGAAGCGCAAGCCGCTGCGGATGGCTTCCTCGGCGATGCGCAGGCCCTCGATGGCGCAGTGGCCGTCGGGGGTCGGCTCGCCGCGGGAGAAGGCGCGGCGCAGCTCCTTGACCAGCGGGTTCTGGGCGCTGGAGATGTGGCGCAGGCGGGTGCGGGAGGCAAGCGGCACGGTTCGACATCATACCCGCTTCGGAAGTCGCAAGTCGTGAGTCGCAGGTCGCTCGTCCTTGCGGCGGGTGCACTGATATGTTAGTTTTCGCCGTCGAGAAGCGAGAAAGGCGATCCTTGCCCGCCGAGATCATCAGGATCAATTCCGAGAATCCCGAGTCCCGTCTGATCCAGTACGTGGCCGAGCAGATCCGCGCCGGACAGGTGCTGGGCATGCCGACCGACACCTTCTACGGGCTGGCGGCCGACCCCTTCAACCTGCGGGCGGTGGAGCACGTGTACGACATCAAGTCGCGCTCCAAGCACAAGCCGCTTTCGCTGATGATCGAGAGCGTGGACCAGGCGGAGGAACTCACCCGGCCGCTGTCGGAGCAGTTCTACGCGCTGGCGCGGAAGTACTGGCCGGGCCCGCTGACGCTGATCGTGCGTGCGGCGTCGCGGTTGCCCCTGAAGGTGACGGCGAACACGGGGAACGTGGCGCTGCGGGTGCCGGCGTCGAAGATCGCGATCGAGGTGGTGCGCGCGGCGCAGGTGCCGATCACCGCGACCTCGGCCAACGTGAGCGGCGCCGCCGAATGCACCACCGCGGAAGGGGTGCGCGAGCAACTGGGGAGCAAGATCCCGGTGATCGTGGACGGAGGGCCGTCGCCGCGCAACGTGGCTTCCACCATCATCGACCTTACCGACGAGAAGGGGCGCTGGCGGGTCTTGCGTGAAGGCGCCATCTCCAGCCAGGAGATCGCGGAGTTCCTCGGCCACGAGGGATTGGCATAGGCGCATCAAATCCCAGGGGTCCCAGCATTGAGTGACCGACGACACCGATGGTTGTGGCTGCTGGCCGCGTGCCTGCTGGGGGTGGCGGTGTACACCGGGGTGATGTACCGGCGCATCCAGCGGCAGATGTGGGCGGACGAGACCCGGCCGGCGGACGCAATCGTGGTGCTGGGGGCGGCGGAGTACGCGGGGCGTCCTTCGCCGGTCTTCCGGGCGCGCCTGGACCACGCGCTGAGCCTCTACCATCGCGGCATCGCGCCGATGATGATCACCACCGGAGGGAAGGGCGAGGACCCGCAGTTCAGCGAAGGCGGCGTGGGGCGGAAGTATCTCATCGAGCACGGCGTGCCCGATGAGGCCATCATCGCCGAAACCCAGAGCGACAATACCGACGAATCCACCGAGCGGGTGGCGACCATCATGCAGAAGAACGGGATGAAGAGCTGCGTGGTGGTGAGCGACGGATACCATCTCTACCGGGCCAAGCAGATGCTGGGCCGGTACGGGCTACAGACGTACGGCGCGCCGCGCCCGATGCCTCGCCCGCAAAGCCGCTGGCAGCGAGCTTTAGTGGTGCTGCGGGAAGTGCTCAGCTACACCCTCTGGCGGCTGCACGTCACGTGAGAAGAAGTACCAAGTACCAAGCACCAAGTACCAAGTACTTAGTGCCGAATGAATGCAGGGTTTGCTAGCGGATGAGGACGAGCAGGCGGACGGGGCCGCCCGAGCCGCCTTCTAGTTTCGCGGGAGCGACGACCAGCACGGCCCCGCTGGGCGGCACCTGCTCGAGATAGCCGACGTTCTCGAGGTTGTAGAGGTTGTGGGCGGCGCCGTAGCGGTGCACGGGATGGTCCTTCGAAGCGCCAGGGTCCACGCTCAGGGTGTCGATACCGATGCCGACCACCTTGCGGGCCTCGACCAGGAACTGGACGGCCGCCTGGCTGAAGCCGGGGAAGTGCATGACGTTCTTGGCGTCGGCGTTGCGATACTTCTCCATCGAATACCAGCGCGACGACCAGCCGGTGCGGGCCAGCACGACCGCGCCCGGAGGAACCTGGCCGTTGGCCTGTTCCCAGGCGGCGATGTCGTCCACCGCGACCTGATATTCGGGATTCCCTTCCACTTTCTTGGTCACGTCGAGCACCACCAATGGCGCGATCAGGCGGTCGGGCGGGATCTGGTCCACGGTCCAGCCAGTCTTGGAGAAATGCGCCGGGGCATCGATGTGGGTGGAAAAGTGCTCGGGCAGGGTGATGTAGCGGGTGAAATAGCCGTTCTTGTCGAAGCTGGCGTGGACCGGCGCCTGGTACGGGCTCTGGGCCGTGCCTTCCCAGTTCGGCGACTTCTCGCTGATGGTGTGGGTGAGGTCCACGGCCGCCTGGAATTGCGCCTGGGGAGCAAGCGGGGTGCGGCGCTGGGCGAAGAGAAAGATGGCCAGCAGCAAAGCGACCGCGACGGCGAAGGTCTTCAGCTTCATGGGTCCTTACTATGGACGAGATTTGGAGCGAAAAGTTGCGGTAATTCCGTTGCCAATGTGGGAACCGGCTGGCGAGGAGCAGCTAGTTGGATTGGATGGCGGGGCGAACGGGTGGGATGGCCTAGCTGCAGTCGTCGGTCGTCAGTCGTCGGTCGTCGGCTGTGCGGAGACACGTTTCAAGGCGAAGCTGAACCAGAGGGAGTTGGCGCCGTTGTAGTGGACGAATTGTGCGGCGGAAGCAAAGCCGTCGCGTTCCACGGTGAGGCGGCAGGGGTCGCAAGGTGCCGCAGACGGGAATTCGTAACGGCCGTCTTTTTTCGTGGAGTCGGTGACAACCGGTTTGCCTGACGAGTCCACGAGCGAGACGGCGGCGCGCAGAACGGGCCAGCCGTCCTCGTCGGTGATGACGCCCTCGATCTTGCCGCGGGGTGGCAGGCCGTCGGGGGAGACGGAGCGGCCCAGCCAGCTGGGTCCGCGCAGCGGACGCCCGCCGAATCGTCCGGTCAGTCTGCCGTGATCGAGAGAGAGGACGCCGTTGACCAGGACATACTCGATCCCGCGGGCGGGGCGGTTCGGATCCTCGAAGGTGGCGACATCCATGACGGTAGCGGGGTCGAAGATGGTGATGTCGGCGAAGTACCCGGTGCGCAACAAGCCGCGGTCGGCCAGCTTCACCCGTTGTGCCGGCAGGGAGGTCATCTTGCGGATGGCGTCCTCCAGGCGCAGTACTTTTTCTTCGCGCACATACTTGCCGAGGATGCGCGGGAAAGTGCCCCAGGCGCGGGGGTGGGACTTCGACTCGCTGAGCGGCCCGACGGTATTGAGGGCGCCGTAATCCGTGTCGATGGCGACCCAGGGTTGCTGCATGGCCAGGCGGACGTCCGGCTCGCTCATCTCGAAGTAGGCGGCGCCGACGTTGTCGCGGTCGGCGATGACCAGATCCAGCAGGGCCTCGAGCGGGTCCTTCTTCTCCTGGGTGGCGATCTGGGCGACGGTGAGGCCTTCATACCCCTTCAGGGCGGGGTCGAGGACGGAGACGACCAGGATGCCTTCCGGCCCGCCGGTGCCGCGCCACATGTTCTCGAGGGCTCCTCCCGAGCCCATCAGTTCGTCGCGGATCTGCCGGCGAACGGCAGGATCGCGCAGGCGCTTGAGGAATGCCTCCTGGCCGCCGGCATGGAAGTGCGGCGGGATAGTGGCGCCCAGGGAAGTGGCGGCGGCGACGTAAGGATACTGGTCGGCGGTGACGTCGAGTCCTTGCGCGCGCGCTTCTTCGATCTTGGCGATGACCTGAGGCATCTTCCCCCAGTTCTGCTTGCCCGCCACCTTGAAGTGCCAGATCTCTACCGGGATGTTGGCTTCGCGGCCGATGCGGAAAGCCTCGTCGAGCGCCTGCATCTCGCTGTCGCCTTCATTGCGGATGTGCGAGGCGTAGATGCCACCGTACTTGGAGGCGACTTTGGCGAGCGCGATGAGCTCTTCGGTCGAGGCGTAGTTCGCGGGAGCGTAGATGAGCGAAGTGGAAAGGCCGAGGGCGCCGTCGAACATCGCATCCTCGACCTTCTCTTCCATCTTCGCGAGTTCTTCTTTGGTGGGCGCGCGGTCTTCCTTGCCGAGGACGACCTCGCGGACCTGGGTCGCGCCCACGAAAGTGGCGATGTTCACGCCCGAGCCCTGTGCTTCGAGGCGGCGGAAGTACTCGTCGAGCGTGCGCCAATCCACCGTGAGCTTGAAGTGCTCGAGAAAGTCCTTGGCCTCGCGGATGGTGAAGTCGTCCTGGGGGGCGACGGATTCGCCTTCGCCGGTGACTTCTGTGGTCACGCCCTGAGTGAGTTTGGAGAACGCCTGCTTGTCGATGAGGACGTTCACCTCCGACTGACCGAGCATGTCGATGAAACCGGGAGCGACTACCAGGCCGCGGGCATCGATCGTCTGCTTTGCGGTGACGCCCGGAGCGGCCTGGCCGACGAAGGCGATGCGGTCAGCGATGAGCCCGAGGTCGGCCTGGACCCAGGGATTGCCGGCGCCGTCCACCACGCGGCCGTTGCGGATGAGAATGTCGTACTGCTGGGCGTAGGCAGGCAGCGGTAAGAGCAGCAGCAGAAGCAGGATGCGTTTCATGAGCGGGCAACAAAATACAACAACCAGGGCGAAGGCAGAAGTCAGATCGAAGAAGGGAGGAGTCACTGCCAGAGCTTGGCGATGGCGATGGCAAGGCCAGCGGCGAGCAGGGTGCTCGAGAAGTTGACCTGGTCATTGTTGAGTATGCGTCTGCGTTCGAGGGTCGCCCCCAGCAGACTGTCAAAGAACATGCCGCAGACGGCGGCCATAGCAGCGATGGCCAAGCCGTAACCTGGGACCGATGCTGTGAGCACGGCGACGCCGGAGACCACCAGGGCGGCAGCCATGCCGGCCAGAGTGCCGGGACCGCTCACCCCGCCGTCGGTGCCTACGGGAACGGGCCGCAAGGTGGTGAGCAGCACGGGCTCGGCACCGAGAGCTTGGCCCATCTCGCTGGAGATGGTGTCGGCGGCAGCCTCGGCCAGAGCGCCGGCGCAAGCGAACATCAAGAGCGGCTTGTGCAGATAGGTGGCCAACAGTGCGCAGGCCGTGGCCACCGCCAGGTTGGCGAGCACCTGGGAGGCAGAGCGTCCTTCGCGCTTTTCAGCTGTGCCGAGCTGCTGCTTGCGGCGATATCCGGCGCGGGTGGCGGCCGCGGTGAGGACGAAGACCGCGAGCTCGACCATGAACAGCGGCGGCCAGGCGATCCAAAGCAGAAAAGTGACGGCGGCCCCGGCGATCGCGCCCGAGAGGGAGACGGAACGGAGGATGCGGGCCGCGACCGCGAAGGCGGCGGTCACGACCAGCCCCGCGGGCACGCGCGACACGGCCAGGTGCCAGCCGTCCGGAGAGACGGGGGACAGCAGCACCACGATGGCGGACAACGCGCTCATGGCTTGCGGCAGAGAGTCCGGTGCAGCGCATCGTATCAGAGGCCAGGGAGGTTATCGGGCGCGCGGAAGCCGAGTGTCATGCCACACGAATCGCCGATCAAGGACTTCGCGCGCTAGCGCGGGTTCCGCAGTTCCCGTAGAATAATCCATTCGTCATCATCACCAATGCCTGGCCGAGCAGCAGGCGGGAGTGTGAATGAGTTCATTGGGCAAGGCGGGACTCGCAGTCATTGTTTTTGCCGTGATCATCTGGGTGGGCTGTAACGAAGCGTTTCGCCCGATCGTGATCCCCATCCCCAGCCCGGGGCCGGACCCGCAAAACCTGTCGCGCGCGTACGCGCTGAGCAACAATTGCGTCCCCACTTGCCCGGTGCCGCCGCCTGGTTCCGGCATCGGGGCGCTGACCACGATTGACGTCCCCGGAGATACCGTCACCTCGGTCCAGTATGGCGGACGCGGGCCGGTGGATCTGTTCGTAACCCCGGGCGGTGGTCTGGCTTTCACCGTGAACAACCTGGATGACAACCTGACCGCGATCAGCCCGGGCAATCTGAACACGTTTCCGGCGACCATCCCGTTGCCGACCGGCGCGCAGCCGGTATTCGCTTTCAACCCCGGCATAGGCGCTTTATATGTCGCGGAGCCAGGGCGTAATCGGGTGGCGGTGATCAGCCTCGGTACCCTCGCCATGACGTCCGAGATCATAGTGGGAACCAGCCCGGTGGCGATCGCGGAACCGCCCAATGGACAGAAGGTCTATGTCGTGAACCAGGGGGACGGCACGGTCACGGTGGTGCGGACCGCCGATAACAGCGTGCTGGGAACCATTGCGGTGGGAACGTCGCCGGTGGCGGCGGTGGCCAGCTCGGACGGGCGCTTCGTATTCGTGGCCAACGAAGGCAGCAACGACGTGACGGTGATCGACACTACGAACGACACCACCGCCTTGACGACCATCGCCCTGGGAGCTTCTCCGGGCTGCGCCGGGCAGGTCCCCTGTTTTTCGATCACCTACGACCCAGGACTGAAGCGGGTGTACACGGCGAACCGGGCGAGCAACACGGTGAGCATCATCCGGGCGGACCAGCCGTTGCCGACGCTGCCGTCGCTGTTGACGCCGGCCCCGGGCATCGATGTGACCGCGTGCGCGGGTGCCGGGGCATCGCCCCAGCAGGTGGCGGTGCTGCCGGATGGGTCCCGCGCTTACGTGGCGAACGCAGGCACCGACAACGTCTGCGTGCTCGACAGCCTGAGCAACACCTTCACCAAGAGCATCGCGCTCCCAGTAGGAGCGGCCCCCACGTCGGTCGCTGCTTCCGCCAGCGGGACCAAGGTGTACACGGCCAATCCCGGGACGCAGAACATCAGCATCATCGCGACCACGTCCGACACCATCATTACTTCGCTGCAATCCCCGAAAGCCGATCCGAATTGCCAGGACCCGGCGCCGCCGGCCGCTCCGGTGTGCAGCCACATAAACCCGGTCTACGTGACCGCGCAATAACGGAACAATAAGAAGCCAGACGGCTGACGGTCGCGACAGATTCAGGCCCCACCCCCTCCCCGTCGATATGTCGATCTAAAGGAGTTAGGGGCAAGAGTATGTCAGATATGTTGTCTAAATCAGGAGTCAGGGGTCGGGGGTCGGGAGTCAGCAGGGAATTTCCAAAGATCAATCCGCGAATACGCAGCGCGGAGCGGCCGCTAGGGCCGCTACAACCAGCATAGCAAACCGAGGGATTGTGGACCTGGAGGTGGGGAATGGGAAGGGCAGTGGAATCAAGGGGTTGCGGCGGCGGAAAAACGCGACTTGACATTGCTAAAAGCTATAATCGGGGGCGGGCAAGTGACTGGGCCGCAAGAGCTTAGCGGATCTCGCGAAAAAGCGAGGCGAAAACAAGAATTGAAAAATGTTGATCCCGCCCTTTGCAGCCAAACCCGGGCCGCAAAGGACTGATTGGATAACAGCGAAGGCCCCAGTTCCGACACAGTAGTCTTTGGTTGAGGACCGAAGGCTTCTGGGGAGGAAGGAGCCCTCGCATGATGATTGTAGGCTGTGATTTCCATCCTGGCTGGGAACAAGTGGCCTGGCT
>DATKKJ010000054.1 GCA_035543055.1 Terriglobales bacterium
CGGTCACCCGCCCGGCGAAGCTGTCGCCCACCCGGGTCCGGCTGGTCGAGATCGGCGTCTCCAGCTTCATCTTCACTCCCGTGCCCGCGGGCAACGACAGCGTCTGCGCCGCCATCACGCCCGCCAGCAGCATCGCTACCACCGCGATTCCTACGGCTTTCTTCATCACTCCTCCTTGAATTTGCTCCGCCCTTTCCTGAGCGCCCTCTGTGGTTAGATGCCTTTCAGCACTTCGAGAACTTTCTCCATGGGCGCCCGGTCATGCTGGTTCGCTCCCACGTACAGGTACCGGATCGCTCCTCCCAGGTCCACCACCAGAGTCGCCGGATGCGCGATGTTGAAGGCATCCATCCCGATCCGGTGATGCAACCCGTACGCCTTGGTCACCTTACGGTCCTCATCCAGCAGGAAAGGGAAGCTCACCGGGTGCTCCGCCAGGAACCTCTCCGGCTTGAAGAGCCCGCCCCGCTTTTCCGCCGCGATGTACAGCACCGATGCCCCTGCCTTTTCGATCTCGCCTTTCAGCGGCTCCAACTGAGCCATGCGCTTCACGCAGTTCGGTCACCAAGTACCGCGCAGGAACTCCAGGATCACCGGGCCGCGTTGCCGCGCCTCCTCCAGCCTGAACCGCTCCGTCCGGTTGGCCGCGCCCAGCTCGAAAGCCGGCGCGCGGTCTCCCAACCTCAGCGTGGAGGTCTCCTCCGGCATCCTAGGACGCACCATAGAACACCGAAGAAAACCGGACAATAGCCAAAGAAAAGGGGAATCAAACTGAACAACTCGGACGATTTCGGGAGATCGGCCAGAGCGGCGTCTCGCCCCATTCAGGTGATGCTTTAGGTTCCGCCCCTAACCCTGTGCGAATCCAGTAACTGACTTGGTTCGCCTTGGGTTGCCTTCTAACCTGCAGAAGATCAAACCACTTACGCCGATAATATGAACACGTTCAAATTTCTCTTGACAATTGAACGCGTTCAAATTATGTTTTGAACATGTTCAGCGAGACCAAAGTCGCCCCCAAGCAAGACACCCGCGAACACATCCTCCACACCGCCCTGGCGCTGTTTCGGGAAAAAGGCTTCGACGCCTCCACCATGCGCGACATCGCCGCCGCCTCCGATATGTCCCTCGGTGCGGCTTATTACTATTTTCCCAGCAAGGAATCCATTGTCCTCGCGTTCTATGAGCAGGTGCAGAAGACACATCGCATTCGCGTGCAGGAGGTGTTGCCCGCCTGCAAGGATTTCCGGGCGCGCCTGGGGGTCCTCTTCCAGACCAAGCTCGACGTCATCAAGGACGACCGCAATCTGATCGGCGCCCTGCTGCGCTACATGGGGGAGCCCGGGCATCCGCTCTCCGTCCTCGGACGGCAGACCTGGAACATCCGCGAGGACGCCCGCGAACTGGTCGTCGAGGCCATCGCCGACCAGGAGATTCCCGAGGATCTCCGCGACCTGGTGGTCGGCTGCCTCTGGGGCCTGCAGATGACCTCGATCCTCTACGCGCTTTACGACTATTCGCCCGACCTGGCACGCACCCGCCGCCTCACCGACGGCGTGCTCGACATCTTTGTGCAGCTCCTGGGGATGGCTTCCATCTCCGCGCTTCAACCTGTGCTCAAGCCGATCCGCGCTCGGTTGCTGTCGTTGTTGCGCGACGCCGGACTGCTCCCTCCAGCCCCGGCGTATCGGGGTCTGCAAGCGGCTCCCCTCCTGGGCAGCCACTGACCCCGGGCTCCTCGAAAGGAGGATGTCATGAACGCACTACTGGGCAAGATCACCTGGGAAATGCTGGCCTTTGTCCTGATCTCCCCCTTCATCGCGCTGGGATACGACGCCCTGGGGCGCCCTGAGTTCTTCGGCGCCGCCCTCGCCGTCGCTCTGCTGTGCTACGGCATCCTCCGCCGGCTGGAAGGGAAGGCGCGGCGGCTGCTGATCGCGCCCCTCGGCATGTCGGCGGTCGGCATCATCCATCAGCTCGCCAACCTGAATACCTCCGAGCGCCTGTACCTGGAGAACTCCAGCAAGCTGTTTTTTGTGCCCATGTTCCTGTTCGTCTCCATGCTCGCCGCTCCCACCCTCGCCAACGTCAGCGGCAACGTCTTCAAGTACACCTCGCTGGTCCTGCTGCTGACCGGTATCCTGCCCGGCGATGCGTACCTCTACTTTGTGGCAATGCTACCAGTGCTGTTGTTCATGGCCATGATCATCGCCCTCCCCATCGACCTCATCACGATGGAGCAGGAGAGCAAAGCCAAGCCCGCCAACGGCGTCCGCCCCGCGCCTCCTCCGATTCCTCCTTCGCCTCAAGTCGCCCATTGAACCCGGCTGGCTTACGTAGGCCGGGCGTCTCGCCCGGCCTTCTTTCTTTTGGCGCGGCCGCCCTCGGCTGCGCCCTCTGACCCCTGACCACTGACCACCGGCCACTGTGCTCGCTTATAATTCGGCCACCAGCAAAGAGGCACGCCATGAGCAACATCGCCGATATCCGCGCCCGCCAGATACTCGACTCCCGTGGCAATCCCACCGTCGAAGCCGAAGTCCTGCTGGCCGACGGCTCCCTGGGCCGCGCTGCCGTCCCCAGCGGCGCGTCCACCGGCGAGCACGAAGCCGTCGAGCTCCGCGACGGCGACGCCGCCCTGTACAAGGGGAAGTCCGTCCTCAAGGCGGTGGAGAACGTGAACAGCGAGATTGCCGACGCCCTCGCCGACTGGGACGCCTCCGACCAGTTCGGTCTCGATGCCCGCATGATCGAGCTCGACGGAACGCCCAATAAAGGACGCCTGGGCGCCAATGCCATCCTGGCCGTCTCCCTGGCCGCCGCCCGCGCCGTGGCGAATTCGCTCAAGGTCCCTCTCTATCGCTATCTCGGCGGGGCGGGAGCCAATCTCCTACCCGTGCCCATGATGAACATCCTCAACGGCGGCGCCCACGCCGACAACAATGTGGACTTTCAGGAATTCATGGCCATGCCCGTAGGTGCACAGTCCTTCTCCGAGGCTCTGCGCTGGGGCGTCGAGGTCTTCCACACCCTGCAAGGCGTGCTCAAGAAGCGCGGCTACAACACCTCGGTCGGAGACGAGGGCGGCTTCGCTCCCTCGCTCAAGTCGAACGTCGAAGCCATCGAGGTCATCCTCGAGGCCATCCAGCAGGCGGGCTATCGTCCCGGCGATGACATCGCCATCGCCCTCGATCCCGCCGCCAGCGAGCTCTACAAGGAAGGCGAGGGCGGCTATCTGTTCTGGAAGTCCGATAAGCAGACCCGCACTTCCGAGGACATGGTCCGCTTCTGGGCCAAGTGGGCGCGCGACTACCCCATCGTCTCGCTCGAGGACGGCCTCGCGGAAGACGACTGGGAAGGCTGGAAGATGCTGACCCAGGAGCTGGGCTCCAAGATCCAGTTGGTGGGCGACGACCTGTTCGTCACCAACACCGAACGCCTGCAGCAGGGAATCGACCAGGGCGCCGGCAATTCCATCCTCATCAAGGTCAACCAGATCGGCACCGTCAGCGAGACCCTCGACGCCATCGATCTCGCCCGCCGCAATCGCTACACCGCGGTCATGTCGCACCGCTCCGGCGAGACCGAGGACACCTTCATCGCCGACCTGGCCGTCGCCACCGGAGTAGGACAGATTAAGACCGGCTCCGCCAGTCGCACCGACCGCATCGCCAAGTACAACCAGCTGCTGCGCATCGAAGAGCAGCTCGGCGACAGCGCCCGCTTCCTCGGCCTGAAGGCGCTGAACTACCACGGCGAGCTGGCGACCAAGATCAGCGCTTGAGCTGCGCACCATGTACTGGCTCTTGATTCCGGCGATCTTGGTGCTCACGGCGGTTCACATCTTCCGCCGCGCACGCTCTCGCCCGCGCCGCCGCCGCACTCCCCACACCTACATCCCGCCCTGTATCGAGAAATAATGCTAGTGGACAGCGCTATTGCTTCCCACCTGTCATCCTGAGCGAGCGCGCCTCGTGCGAGTCGAAGGACCCCTATCGCCACGGCACGGTTCCTTCTTCATTTACAATCCTCACGCTTATGGCCCGTCCAAAACCTGTCGTCCTCACCATCCTCGACGGCTGGGGATATGCCCCTCCATCGAACGCCAATGCCATCTCGCTCGCCCGCAAGCCGAACTACGACAAGCTGCTCGCCGAATTCCCCAACACCCTCATCCACACCAGCGGACGCTACGTCGGCCTGCCCACCGGCCAGATGGGCAACAGTGAGGTCGGACACCTCAACATCGGCGCCGGCCGCATCGTGTATATGGACATCACCCGCATCGACATGATGATCGAGAACGGCGAGTTCCTCTCTCATCCCATTCTCCTCGCGGCCATCAAGCACGCCCGCAGCGGCGGGCGCCGCCTGCATCTGTTCGGCCTGCTTTCCGACGGCGGCGTGCATTCTCACCAGAACCATCTCTATGCGCTTCTCCGCATGGCCAAGCAGAACGGCGTGGACCGCGTCTTCGTGCACGCCTTCATGGATGGCCGCGACACCCCGCCCAACTCCGGCGCCGGATTCCTGGAGCAGCTCCAGCAGCAGATGCGCCAGATCGGGGTCGGCAAGATCGCCAGCGTCAGCGGCCGCTATTACGCCATGGACCGCGACAAGCGCTGGGAGCGCGAGGCCAAGGCCTTCAGTGCCATGGTGGAAGGGAAGGGCGAAGCCGGGACCTACGTCGATCCCGTCCAGGGCATGAAGGATTCCTACAACAAAGGCGTCACCGACGAGTTCGTCATCCCCTTCGTCTGCGTGGACAACCGCGGCGAGCCCCTCGCCACCATCCGCGACGACGACGCGTGCGTCATGTACAACTTCCGCGCCGACCGCGCCCGCCAGATCACCCGCTGTCTCTGCCGCAACTCACACTTGACCGCGCAGGACGGCCGCAACCTCCCTGACAGCGAGGGCCTCGACGCCGCCATCTCCCGCCAGCGCGTCCCCAAGAACCTGCACTACGTCTGCCTGACCCAGTACGACAAGCTGTTCACGCTGCCGGTGGTCGTGCCGCCGGAATCACTCACCAACATCCTGGCCAACGTGATGGCGCAACTGAACCTGCGCAACCTGCGCGTTGCCGAGACCGAGAAGTACGCCCACGTCACCTACTTCTTCAACGGCGGCGTCGAGCAGCCTTTTCCTGGTGAGGACCGCGTCCTGGTGCAATCGCCCAAGGTCGCCACGTACGACTTGAAGCCGGAGATGTCCGCCGAAGGCATCGCCGATGCCGTGGTCAAGGCGGTGGAAGGGAACACCTTCGACGTGATTGTGATGAACTTCGCCAACGCCGACATGGTCGGCCACTCGGGCAAGATCCCGCCCACCATCAAGGCGGTGGAGACCGTGGACGCCTGCATCGGGCGCATCTACAACGCCGTCCGCCGGCGTGGCGGCGCCATGCTCATCACCGCCGACCACGGCAACGCGGAGCTCATGATCGATCCCGCGACCGGCGGGCCGCACACCTACCACACCACCAATCCCGTTCCCTTCATCCTGGTCAGCGAAGACGCCCAGCGCGTTGCCCTTCGTCCCGACGGCGCGCTCCAGGACATCTCGCCCACTATCCTCTCCATCCTCGGCATCCCACAACCAAAAGAAATGACGGGCCGGTCACTGGCCAGTCTGAAATCTGAGATCACAAATCGCAAATCACAAATCACAAATCAGCAATGAAAGCCGTCGTTATCTCGCGCCCCGGCGATCCTGACGTCCTCGAGATTCGCGATGTCAACGCGCCCACGCCTGCGTCCGACGAGGTCCTGGTCCGCGTCCATGCCGCAGGCCTGAATCGCGCCGACCTCCTGCAGCGCCAGGGACGCTATCCCGCTCCTCCGGGCGCTCCGGCTGACATTCCGGGCCTGGAGTTTGCGGGCGAGGTGGCGCAGCTCGGCGCCAACGCTTCCCGCTGGACTTCCGGCCGGCGCGTGTTCGGCATCGTCGCCGGCGGCGCCCACGCCGAGTACCTGGCCGCGCATCAGGACACCCTCGTCGAGATTCCCTCCAATCTCGACTGGACCTCCGCCGCGGCCATCCCCGAGGTCTTCATCACCGCCCATGACGCCATGTGCGAGCAGGCCGCACTACGCCGCGGAGAGGCCGTGCTGGTCCACGCCGTGGGCAGCGGCGTCGGCCTTGCCGCCGTGCAATTGGCGCGCGCCTTCGGCGGGATCCCTTACGGCACCGCGCGCACCGCCGACAAGATCGAGCGCGCCCGTGCACTCGGCCTTGAAGATGGCGTGGTCCTCTCAGGCTCGTTCGATTTGTTACGCGACGCCGCTAAGCGCTGGACCTCAGGCCGCGGCTTCGACGTAGTCCTCGACTTGGTTGGGGGTCCCTATGTCTCCGCCAGCGTGGACGTGCTGGCTCTTAAGGGCCGCCTCATGCTGATCGCCGCCAGCGCTGGCAGCCGCGCCGAGTTCGATCTCGCTCGCGCGCTGACACGCCGCATCACCATCCGCGGCACTGTGCTGCGCGCCCGCCCGCTGGAGGAAAAGATCACGGTTACCCGCGCCTTCGCTGAGGAAGTGGTTCCGCTTCTTGCGAGTGGGAGGCTGCGTCCCAACATCGACAGCGTTTTCCCCTTCACCGACGTCCGCGCCGCCCACGCCCGCCTCGAATCCAACCAGACCTTCGGCAAAGTGGTGCTGGCGTTTCCTTAGGGCCGGTATGGTTTTTTGTTGCCTGGATGCGGAGAAGATGTTTCCATGAGCGCAATGTCCCGACTACGCTCTCTGGTTCTTATTGCGGCGATGTTCGCCTTTTCACTCCCCGCGTTCGCCCAGCAGCCGCAGGCTCCCGACGCTCCCTCGGCCGCGAAGAAACCGCCCGCGTCCCACCGCTTCTGGGACAAGACGAATGTCCTGCTCTTCGCCGGCGTGACCGGCGCGCGCTACCTCGACTACGGCTCCACCATCTGGATGCGCAACCGCGGCGTGGACGAGTGGCTGCTCTCGAACGACATCGTGGACAATCATGCCGCCTTCGCGGCCATCGAATTCGCCGGCGCGGCCGCGTCGGTAGGCATCTCCTACGCCCTTCACAAGACCGGACACCACACGCTGGAGCGCGTGGTGTCCGTCGTCCACATCGGCGTCGCCACCGGCGGAGCCATCCGCAACTTCACGCTGCCGTAAGCAAGGAGTCGGTAGTCAGGAGTTGGCAGTCAGCGGCCGTGCCGCGCAGGTCCGGTGTCCCTAGCTACTAACTACCAGCTACCAGCTACTTCTACGCGCTACACCGCGATCAATGCACCCTTGGCGATGCCGTGCATCGTCGAGGTCTCGATGTCGTAGGTGTGCACCTTCATCTCGGCGTGCACCAGGTGCTGGATCAGCTTGTGCACCTCGCCGTAGTGGGTGCGGTTGTAGCGCTCCGCGTCCTCGCGCGTCTTCCACAGGCTCAGGGCCAGGATGCCTTCCTTGTCGGAGACGAGCACCAGCTCGTCCACGAATCCGGGCTGCTGCTTCAGCACCGAGAGCACCTTCTCGTGTACCGTGTCGGCGACTTCCTTGGCTTTGCCGGTCTTGGTCTTGATCTCCACTACTCGAGCGAACATAGAGGCTCCTTGATATGAACTACGTAAACGCTACGCTGGCG
This sequence comes from Terriglobales bacterium, assembly GCA_035543055.1. Taxonomy (NCBI): domain Bacteria; kingdom Pseudomonadati; phylum Acidobacteriota; class Terriglobia; order Terriglobales; species Terriglobales bacterium. Next base: position 7,609 of record DATKKJ010000054.1, read on the forward strand.
GAGGCCGGAGTGGCTGTGACGGGAATCACCGCGGATTGGGTCATTGCGCAGTCGGGCAATCGGGCGATGGATGAAAAGGGAAGCCCCACGTCTCCGCGCGGGGCTTCAAGTTGCACGGCCCGGCGACTAGCGGCTGGGCGCCATGGCGGCTAAGCCGCTCCCGACCAGCCTGGCGCTTGCCTTCGTCTGCCACCTTCGCGCCTGGGCGATGGAGATGAAGTGGAAGATGAGCAGCAGGGGCACGGCAAAGGTGGGGATCAGGCTGAGCGGCGGCGTGGTCATGGCCTCGGTGCTCACCGGGCCCTCAAACAGGCGCAGCGGGCCGGGTGAGGAGGTCACGCCCAGGGTCACCGCCGTCGCCAGATCGGCGACGCCCAGGAGCTGCCAGGCGATGAACAGGCGTTTGCGCCCCGCCTGCTCGGTCAGATAGTTCGCGGCCAGCCAGGCGGTAGCGCCGATGAAGATGTCTCCCCAGCCGGCGGGTAGGGCGAAGGCGCCCGGCAGGATGCCATGCGCATAGAGGACCAGGAACACGAATCCTCCCAGCCGCCAGCTCTGCACGATGGTCAGAGTGCGCACGTCGAGCGCGTACACGAATCCGCGAAAACCCGCAGAGAGCGCGTGCCAGGCCGCGAACAGCAGGATGGGAAGCCCGAGTGCCAGCCCCAGCGGCAGCGGCGGCCTCGGTCCGGCGTGGAACACGCCCAGTGCGGACGCGGTCAGTGCAATAACAAACCAGGCGGCGACCGCGATGGCCGCCAGTCTCGCGTATTGAGCCCCAGCGTTCATGGTGCCCTCCTAAGGGGCGACGGAAGCGACTCCGTCGGTCAATTCGGTTGAAACCTGCATCAGCTGCCGCCAGCGCTTGCTGCCAAAGCGCGCTGCCAACCGCGCCTGGACGTCCCGCCAACGCGGGGCGGCGAGCGCAAACTTGCGGCGACCGGCGGACGACAGGCTGAGCCAGCGTTGGCGCCGGTCTGTGCCACGCCGCTCGTGGATCCATCCTTCATCGGCCAGCAGGCGCAGGGTGCGGGTCAGGGTGGTGCTGTCCGTCACCAGCATGCGCCCCAGCTCGCCTTGCGAGATCTCCCCCGCAAGCGACAAGGCCTGCAGGACGGTGAACTGGGTGATTCGCAATCCGGCAGGCCGGAGCGCTTCGTCGTAGAGCTGAGTCAGCGCCCGGGAGGCCCGGCGGAAGCTGGCGCAAAGGCAGGGAAGTGTCTTCATGGAGAGATAGATGTAGATACATCTATATTGATGCAAGAAAAGATTCGTATTTCAGCCGCGGGCGCCTGCGATTGTGCCGTCCCGACGGGACTCGGCACCTTTGCTGAACGGAGACCCAGCACTCCCGTGCTGGGCTAAGGTATGCCGCGCCGAGGGCGCTGGTGTTCGCTGTGGTCGGATCAGGTGCCCGCCTCTTGCCACCGTGCGACCGCGCGCGACCGAGGGCCGAACGGGTGAGGCCCGGAAGGAGCGCGGCGGGAGCACGGTGACTCTTCGGTGGTACAGGTGGCCCGCTAGGGGCGAGCGGCTACAACCTCGTTGGGAGAACAGCCGGGAGCGCGTGGGTGTTATCCAGGAGTAGGGGTCCTTCGACTCAGCGAATCGTCCGCGGGCGGACGATTCGCCTCGCTCAGGATGACGATTAGAAGAAAAGGCCCGGCGGAGTGCCGGGCCTTTGCGGGCACGGCCGACACGGCCGTGCCACAAGGGTCTGCTTAGTACATGTCGCCCATGCCGTGGCCGTGTCCGCCGCCGCCCATCGGAGCTTCCTTCTTTTCCGGGATCTCGGCGACCAGCGCCTCGGTGGTCAGCATCAGCGCCGCGATGGAGCCGGCGTTCTGCAGCGCCGTCCGGGCGACCTTGGTCGGGTCAATGACTCCGGCCTTGACCAGGTCCTCGAACTCGCCGGTCTGGGCGTTGAAGCCGAAGTTGGGGTTGTTGTTCTCGCGGATCTTGCCCACCACGATCGCGCCTTCCTCGCCGGCGTTGCCAACGATCTGGCGCAGCGGCTCTTCCAGCGCCCGCTTCACGATGTCGGCGCCGATCTTCTCCTCAGCGTCGAGCGACTTGGCGAGCTTGTCCACCGCCGGGATGCAGCGCGCCAGGGCCACGCCGCCGCCGGGGACAATGCCTTCCTCGACCGCAGCGCGAGTGGCGTGCATGGCGTCCTCGACGCGAGCCTTCTTCTCTTTCATCTCGGTCTCGGTGGCCGCCCCGACCTTGATCACCGCCACGCCGCCCACGAGCTTGGCCAGGCGCTCCTGAAGCTTCTCGCGGTCGTAGTCGCTGGTGGTCTTGTCGATCTGGCTGCGGATTTCCTTGACCCGGCCCTCGATGTCGCTGGACTTGCCCCGGCCCTCGACGATGGTGGTGTTGTCCTTGTCCACCGTGATCTTCTTGGCCCGGCCCAGGTCCTGCAGCTGGATGCTCTCCAGCTTGATGCCGAGGTCCTCCGTGATGGCTTTGCCGCCGGTGAGGATGGCGATGTCCTGCAGCATGGCCTTGCGGCGGTCGCCGAAGCCCGGCGCCTTGACGGCCACGGTCGCCAGCGTGCCGCGCAGCTTGTTGACCACCAGAGTGGCCAGGGCCTCGCCCTCCACGTCCTCGGCCACGATCAGCAGGGGCTTGCCCGACTTGGCGATCTGCTCCAGCAGGGGCAGCAGGTCCTTCATCGAGCTGATCTTCTTTTCGTAGATCAGGATGTAGCCGTCCTCGATCACCGCTTCCATGCGCTCCGGGTCGGTGACGAAGTAGGGCGACAGATAGCCGCGGTCGAACTGCATGCCCTCGACCACTTCCAGCTGGGTCTCCATGGTCTTGGACTCTTCCACGGTGATGACGCCGTCCTTGCCAACCTTGTTCATGGCTTCGGCAATGATTTGGCCGATGGTTTCGTCGTTATTTGCGCTGATTGTGCCAACCTCAGCAATCCTCTTGCGGTCGCTGGACGGCTGAGAAAACGTGTCGATAGCGCCCTTCGTACGTGTACCGTCCTTCTCCAGCTTGCCGCAGACAACGGCCACGGCCTTCTCGATGCCGCGCTTGAGGGCCATGGGGTTGGCGCCGGCCGCCACCGTCTTCACCCCTTCGCGGTAGATGGCCTGGGCCAGCACGGTGGCGGTGGTGGTGCCGTCGCCGGCCACGTCGGAGGTCTTGGAAGCGACCTCGCGCACCATCTGCGCGCCCATGTTCTCCTGGGTGTCCTTGAGTTCGATCTCCTTGGCCACCGTCACCCCGTCCTTGGTGATGGTGGGGGAACCGAACTTCTTCTCGATGACCACGTTGCGCCCCTTGGGGCCCAGCGTGACCTTCACGGCGTCGGCCAGGGTGTTGACGCCGCGGAGGATCGCCTGCCGGCTCTCCTCGCCTTGCACAATCATCTTTGCCATAGCTTCATCTCTCCTTCGAGATTGGTTGAAACTCAAACTTGTGGCATCCCGAGCGGCTTCAGCCGCGAGGGACCTGCTTTTCAGGGCTTAGCGGCGTGCCGCTGCCTTCTCGGCTGGCTTGCCTGCGCCATGCACGATCCCGAGCACTTCCTCCTCGCGCATGATGATGAACTCTTCGCCGTCCAGCTTGATCTCAGTGCCCGAGTACTTGCCGAACAGGATGCGGTCGCCGGCCTTGACGTCGAGCGGCCGGACCTTGCCTTCCTCATTCACTTTGCCCTTGCCAACGGCGATCACTTCGCCCTCCTGCGGCTTTTCCTTGGCCGTGTCGGGGATGATGATGCCGCCGCGCACCGATTCGCCCTCCTCGATACGCCGTACCAGGATGCGATCGTGCAGGGGAGTCAACTTCGTAGCCATTCGTCTGCTCCTTTCGTGGTTCTTGCTAACTTGTTGTACTTGCAATGTGTTCCGGGCGATTCGCCCGCAGAATGAATCCCAATCTAGGTTGCCAGCCGGGTGGCTATTAGCACTCCGGCCAAGCGAGTGCTAAGTGTAAGTAAAGCCCGTCTTGGATGTCAAGGGGTGGGGGGTGGTCGGGCTGTCAGTAGATAAGGCGGAGGATGTCGGAGTAGTCGTCGGTCCAGAGGCGAGGGGCCACGCCTCGGTATTGCACAGTGATTGGCTGCAAGCCGGGTATGTTGAGCAACTCCGGATGGCGGGTGATCAGAAACCAGGCGCTGCCGTAGACGGGTGCCTGGGGCTGGTTCCAGGTGAGCAGGTACTGGGCATGGAAGTGAGCGGCGGCACCTTGCAGCACCGGCACCAGATCCACATGTCGGCTGGTGATGTGAACGGCGATGATGCCAGTCTGGGGGTCCAACTGCTGCCAGTAGGTCTCGAAAGCCTCTTTGGTAAGAAGGTGAACCGGTACGGAGTCCCCATTGAAGGCGTCGAGGACCAGGACGTCGAAGCGCCCGCGCGCGCCGGCGGCCGCCTCGCGTTCCAGAGAGAGCCGGGCATCTCCCAAGGCCAGGGAAACGGTCGCAGGGGAATCGCGGAGGTAGGTAAACAGCGGGTGCTCACCGGAGCAGAGGCTGACCACATCGGGATTGATCTCGTAGAAGCGGATGGAATCTCCGTGGTGGCCGTAGGCAGCAAGTGTCCCCACTCCCAGGCCGACCACGCCCATACGCAGGGTTCCGCCGGCGACATTCCGGCTGGGATGGTTCCGCAGCAGCACGCCAATCCCGCTAATGGGGCCGTAATAAGCCGTGGGGTAGCGCTCCATGGGCGGGTCGAGTTGAGTGCCGTGGCTGGTCTGCCCGTGCACCAGTTCGTTCAAATGGGTATAGCGGAAGACGCGCACGACGCCGTAGAAGCTGCGCGCTCCCCAACGGAACGCCCCTTTGGGGAGAGAGCTGAAATACAGCGCGGCGAAGGCGAATAGGATGAGGGCGCCAACCGGGATCTGCACGGAACGGAAGCCGCGTTCGGCGGCATCAGTGCCCCGCTCCAGCATCACGGCTGCCATCACAGCCGTGATGCCGATGAACACGGCAACGGGATAGAAGCGGAGGGAGTCCAGGAGGTCGGCGATGGCGGGAAGCCAGCGGCCGGCGCCGAAGCCGGCCAGCAACGTAGCCACGACGATCACGAGTGGCAGCCAGAGGCGGCGACGGAAGAGCCAGGAGTCTGGATCGAGAAGCAGCGTGACCAGCCACAAGATAATGGCCAGCCCCAGCGACAGTTGAAATTCGAGGAAAGACCTGAATACATGGGGCGCGACGACGGCCACGAAAATGCCGCCCGCCGCGCCACCGGCGGAGATCACCAGGTAGAACGAGGTCAGGGAGCGCACGCCGGGCTTGAGCCGGACGAGCTCGCCGTGGCAGATCATGCAGGTGAAAAACAGCAACAGGGGAAGGACCATCGTCAGGACGAGGAACTGGACAAAGGCCAGAGCGGCGAAGGTCAGAAACAGGGCGGCCGCAAACAAGGGGTGGAAGACGGCGCGCTGATACCAGCGCGGATGATCGAAGCAGAGAATGAAACTGAGCAAGTAGAGCGAGAGTGGCAGCACCCAGAGCAGGGGGACGGTGATGACCTCCTGGCAGAGCAGGTTGGTGGTGGCCAGCAGCAGGGAGGAAGCGCAAGCGGCCAGCAGGAACCATAAGCCGTAGAGGAGGGGGCGGGGGCGCGCCTCGGGGCAGTCGGCAGGCGAATCGGTCGGCTCCGCGAGCTGGCGATCGGGTGCAGGCATCGCCCGCCAGGCGCACAGGGCACAGCCGCCGGCGAACAGGCAGAAGGCGATGGACCAAATCCTTCCCTGGAGCTTCAGATGGAGCGTGGGCTCGACCAGGAGGGGAAAGCTCAGGAGTCCGAGGAGCGAACCGAGATTGGAGAGGGAATACAGACGATAGGCCCGGGCTCCTCTGCCGAGGCGTGCAAACCAGCCCTGCAACAGCGGAGCCGTGGTGGACAGAACGAAGAAAGGGAGGCCGACGGAGAGCAGAACGATGGCCGCGACAGCGGCTGCCGGACTGTCGGTGGAGAGGGGTTTCCAGGAGGGGCCGGGGGTGATCGCCGAGGGCCAGAAGAAGGACAGGATGAGAACCAACAGAAAGGCGAGGGCTAGGACCAGCGAATGAAGCCGGGCCTGGGCGATGGGGGAGAGCCGCACGGAAACCACGTGGGAATAGACATATCCGGCCAGTAGCAGCAACTGAAAGACCAGCAGACTGGTAGTCCAAACGGCGGCAGAGCCGCCGAACCAAGGCAGGATGTGTTTGCTGATGATCAACTGCACCTGGAAGAGGAGGAAGGCGCTCAGGAAAGAGGTGAAGGCGAACAGGAGGGTGGTGGTCCGGGGAACGGTCTCGGCCGAGACTTGGGGTGCGGGCTGCACGGCGGCGGCGGTGTCGGAAGTCAATTCTCCCCCTGCGGGATGGCCTGAGCACAGTATTCCAGAACACCCGGACAGCCGATGTGAGGAAAATCACAGGCGAGAATCGGAAGTAGCCGGGAGTCAGGAGTCGGGAGTCAGCGGCGGGACGGGTTAGAATCAGGATATGAGGAGATGGGCGGCGGTACTGGTCGTGGCGGTGCTGGCGGTGTGCGCCGGGGCGCAGCAGCAGAAGACTTCGGACCTGAAGTTCCAGGTGCTGAAGGAGCGGAACGGGAAGCCGATCCGCAATGCCAGCGTGATCCTGCATACGGTGGACAAGGAAGGCAAGCAGGGGAAGGGCGGGTTGCAGACCAAGACCGACGCCGAGGGGCGGGCGACGATCCCGGGGATCCCCTACGGGAAGATGCGGGTGCAGGTGATCGCGCACGGGTTCCAGACCTTCGGCGCGGATTACGACATCGCCCAGCCGGAGCAGGAGTTCGTGATCAAGCTGAAGCTGCCGCAGGAACAGTACACAATCTACAAGTAAGCACTCAGTCCTTGGTCCTCACTGGGGAGCGAGCCTTGTTGAGCAAGCTGAGAATCTAATCGGCGAGGTTCATGCGGCGAAGCGCGCTCTGGAAGCGGGGATCAGCGCGCAAGGGATCCCAGGCGGGATCAACCTTGAGGAAGATGAGGCGGGCCGCCCGCTCCTCCACCGCGACATCCAGCCACCGGAAGGCTTCGTCGAACTCGCCGAGCTGCCCATGGATGCGGGCAATGTAGGGACTTAGGATGGCCCGCGCCTGAGGGTGAGCCTTGAGGTCCTGCAGCAGGGCGCGGGCCTTATGGGTCTTGCCGATCCCGGCATAAGCCTGAATCTTGCCAGCCAAATCACCAAGACCGGGAAGTTCTCGCGGTGCGCGCTCGAATTCGTTCAAGGCCTGCGGGTACTCGCCCATCGAAAGCAGAAAGTGCCCCCACCAGATCGGGTTGGCGCCATCCAGTTCGCGGCGGCTTTGGGCCACCGCGCGAGCCTCCTGGAAACGACGCGCATTGACGTAAACCAGCCCACGGCCGCTGGCCACGGTTCGTGAGAGGGGGTCGAGGACAGCGGCGCGCTTGATGGCCCCGATCGCTTCCTCGTGCCGACCCACAGTCGAGAGATACAGGCCGTAGACGTGATTCGACACCGGATTGTTAGGATTCGATAGAAGCGCCTTCTTCAATTCTCGTTCGGAACCGGCCCAGTCCCATTCGTAGTTCCGCAGAATGAAACCCAAGGCCGCATGGCCCTCCGGCAGGGAATCGTCAATCTCGATCGCCCGCAGGGCGGCCGCCTTGGCCAGGGGATAGCCTTCCTTGGGGGGAACAAACTCGCCGGAGGCCAGCCGGTTATAGGCGAAGGCCAGCCAGGCGTAGGCTTCGGCGTAATCCGGCTGCAGCGCGATCGCCCGTTTGAAATGGTCAACGCTGTCGGCTGCCCCTCGCTGCCGTCCGCTGTGCCAGAGAGACAACCCGCGCAGGAACGCCTCGTAGGCCTCCGGCTGGACGATACGGGTGCGCAGCGGGGCAGGCGCGCCGCGCGTCAACTGAAGGCCGATCTCCCGGGCGACGTTCACAGCGATGTCTTTCTGGACGGGGAAGATGCCGCTCAGTTCGCGTTCATAGCTTTCCGCCCAACGATGGCTCTGGTCTTGGACCTGGATCAGTTGCGCGGTGATGCGCACTCGATTCCCATCCCGGCGAACGCTCCCTTCGAGGATGTAGTCGACGTCAAGCTCGCGACCGATCTGGGCGACCGTCTTGCGTGATCCCTTGTAAGCCATGGCCGAGGTACGGGCGATTACGGCGAGCCGGGAGGAGTCGTAGCGACTCAGGTAGGCAATCATCTCCTCGGTCATGCCGTCACTGAAGTACTCCTGCGCCGAATCGCCGCTCAGGTTGGCGAACGGCAGCACCGCCAGCCGCTGCAACCCGGGCACGGTGGTGGGCCGCGGAGAGAACTTCGAGCTGGCTAGATTGACCAGCAGCCCCAGGAGCAAAGCCATTGCCAGGGCAGCGATGGCATGCCGAGGCCTGGTCCTGATTGGCGGCGCCGTTACCGTGGGTCGCACCTCGGCCTGGGAGGCGGGGTCTGCCAGGGGGGCAACGAAGCGGTAGCCGCGACGGGGTACAGTCTCAATGAAGCGGGGGTTCTCGGGGCTATCACCCAAAGCGGTGCGCAGTTTCTGGACGGCCTTGTTCAGGCCGTGTTCGAAATCCACAAAGGTGTCGCCCGGCCAGAGCCGTTCGCGGAGCTGCTCCCGGCTCACCATCTCCCCCGGCGTGGCCAGCAGCATGCGCAGCACCTCTAACGGCTGCTGCTGGAGGTAAATCCTTTTTCCGTTGCAGGTTAGCTCGCCTGAACGAATGTCCAGGGCATAGCCGGCAAAGTACGCCTTGGCGGTCTCAGGAGCGGACGGGTCCTGAACCGTGCCAGAGCTTGGAGCACTCCCCAAGAGATCCTCGACCTCCACGTGGGCAAGATTCTACACCCGTGACCTGATTGGTGGATGCCCTTGATGGGGGACGAATAAACCACCCCCAGGGGATGAATAGGGCATTGTCGGCGTTGGGCGAGCCGGGGAGACTCACCGCGCGTGCGTTCCCGCCAAACCGTCCGGCGGTCCGAATGCAGAGATGAGGGGAGAAAACCCATGATTCGAATGCAAGGCCGGCATGCTTGCTTGGTTACCGGCCTAATGTTGGCGCTCTTGACTGTAGCTTGCGGCGGTAGCGGTGGTTTTACCGCGCTGGGGCCGCCCAACGGTCCTCCGCAGCCGACGGCAACGCCACAGTCCGTCCAAATCGAGCCGAGCCAGGCGACTCTGGTTCCCTTACAGGTGGTGCAGTTCAAAGCCTCAGTAGTCCCCAACGGAGCCGACCAGGCCGTCCAGTGGTTCCTCCCAGCCGGCTGCGATCCCGACCACTGCGGAACGGTGGACAACACCGGGAAATACACGGCCCCCAAATTCCTGCCCGGCTCGCCCACACTGATGCTGCGCGCCATCGCTGTGGCACTGCCGCAACCAGAGACGGAGGCGAGCATCAGAATCATCGCCCCTCCGGAGGAAGACAACTCCCGGAATTACAGTCTGCAGGGCCAGTATGCGGTCCTGGTTGGGACTGCATTCAATTCTGTGATCGACGAGCGGCAAGCACTCGCCGCCACGCTCTACGCCTACGGGGACGGCACGGTTTCCGGGGTCTGCGACGATCCGGGGCACTCGCAGCTGGGAGGCGCGCTGGTCGGGCACTACGCCATCGCCGCCGATTACCGGGCGCGCCTCACGCTGCAATGCGGCGGAGGTCCGACCCGCACCCTGCGGGTCGCCTTCATCCCGCCAGTGGAGGGCGAACCTGCAAGCAAGGGACACATCATCCAGCTGGGCTATCCCTCAGAGGACCTGTCGGCGGGAATGATCGCGCGGCAGGACCCCTCGGCATTCTCGAAGGAGGCCCTGGCCGGGGACTACGCGTTCAGTCTGGGCCCGATGATTGGCCGGTTCACCCTCGGATACAGCGAGGATTTCGCTGAGACCCTTTTCCTCGGCCAGCTCGATCTGCGCTTCGGCTCCTACGAGCAGCGGAACCTTTCCTTCCTCGGCTTCTATGAGGTGGACGCCGACGGCCGTGGCCGGCTCAGCGTGGGTGGCCTGCCGCAACAGACGATGTTCAGTCCGTTCCAGCCGGTCGACCTCCGCGACCTCCTGGTTGAATTTCGGTTCTATGTGATTTCCAGCGACGAACTCGTGCTGCTGCCCACGTTCTCCAAGACCGGCTGTTGTCCGGTGGGGCCGGCGGTGTCGGTCGGACTGGCGCACCGGCAGTCCGGACTTCCACTCTCCAACGAATCGTTGACGGGCAACGCGGTCCTCCTGGATTCGCGGGCTGACAGCGAGCAGCACGTCTACCTCGTCGGAAAGGTCGCACTCGACGGTGCGGGCGCCTTCAACGGTTCCGGAGACCGGTTCAGCGTCTGGTTCGAGTTCGAGGAAAGTAGCCTGCACGAGACAAATGTCCCCATCGCCGGTGTGTACTCGCTCGCGCCGGACGGGCTCGGCGGGGGAAGCATCACCATCAACGGGACGGAGAACCCGCTGTACGTGGTGCGGCCCGGGCGGGCGCTTCTGGGGTTCAATAGCACGCCGACTCACTTGGAGGTCGGCGCCGCCGGTCCGTTCGACGATGGTGCGTTGACGGGCGACTATGCCGTCGGCACACCAATGCCACCGTTCTGGGGCAGAACGGCCGGGAGCTTCAAATCCGGAGGCAATGGCACCGGCCAAGCTGTCCTCGACAGCTTTGTCGTCGGGGTCTCAGGGTCCGTCGTCGAGGACAAAGCTACGGTCACATACACGACGGCGAGCGACGGCCGCACGGTATTCGTATTCACGGATGCCGACGGGAACCACTGGTCGGCTGTGTTCTATCTACTCTCGCCAAGCAAGGCAGTAGGGATCTGGACCCACGCGGCGGGGAGCGGAGTGCTGGAACGATAACCACAAGGCGACGGAGGCGCGGCCAGAGCTGCGCCTCCCGCAGCGTCGAAGCAGAGATTGATTTTGAGGTTCTCCGCGGCCTAGGATGACTGGTTCATCCGTTCATACGAGGAAGGTGTATGAAGGGTCGTCAGTCGTCGGTCGCCAGTCGCCTGCCTGTCCGCGGGGGCGTTCACACTTTGGCATGCGGGCCGGTCTCAGTCCTGCTATTCATCCTGGTTTTCCTCAGTTCCGGTCTCGCCCAGCAGCAGGCGAGTGCCAAGAGATACGTCGAAGATGTGAAGGTGCTGACCGCGCCACAGATGGAAGGTCGAGGGGCGGGTACCGAGGGACTGGCCCGGGCGGCGCAATACATCGAAAACGAGTTCAAGCGGCTGAAGCTGCAGCCGGCGGGGGTGAACGGCACCTACCGGCAGCCGTTCACAGTGACGACCGGCGCCAAGCTCCGGGGCAAGAACCAGCTGCTGGTCCAGGAGAACGGGAAAGACCAGGCGCTCACGCTGGAGCAGGACTACATCCCCCTGAGCTTTTCCTCAGTCGGGGAGGTGAGCGGGCCGCTGGTGTTCGCGGGCTACGGGGCGTCGGCGGACGAGTTCGGCTACGACGACTACCTGCACTTCGACGCCCAGGACAAGCTCGTGGTGGTGCTGCGCTACGAGCCGGCCAAGTTCGAGGAAAAGAGCGGGAAGCAGGGCAAGACCCACCACTCGCACCTGATCACCAAGGCGATCAACGCCAAGATGCACGGGGCCAAGGCGGTGCTGCTGGTCAACGGCAAGCTGGACCCGAAAGAAGAAGACGTGCTGGTGCGCTTCGGCAGCCAGGTCGGGCCGGAAGACGCGGGCATCCCCATCGTGCAGGTGAAGAACGCGGCAGCCGATGAATGGTTCAAGGCGGCGGGGAAGTCGTTGAGCGAAGTGCAGGAGGCGATCGACAAGCAGGGACATCCGGAATCGTTCGCTTTCCCGGCCAGCCTGCGGGTGACGCTGGCGGTGGACATCGAGCGGACACGGGCGACGGTGAACAACATCCTGGCCTACCTGCCGGGCAAGAGCGACGAGTACGTGATCCTGGGCGCGCACTACGACCACCTGGGCTACGGGAACGCGAGCTCGCTGGCGCCGTCGCAGATCGGGCAGATCCATCCGGGGGCGGACGACAACGCCTCGGGGACGGCGGGCGTGCTGGAGCTGGCGCGGCTGCTGGCGCCCGAGAAAGGCAAGCTGGCGCGGGGCATCCTGTTCCAGAGCTATGCCGGAGAAGAGATCGGGCTGCTGGGATCGGCGGACTGGGTGAAGGAACCGACCCGGCCGCTGGACAAGGCGGTCGCCATGATCAACATGGACATGATCGGGCGGCCGAAGAACGGGAAGATCTACGTGGGCGGGGTGGGCACGGGCAGCACCTTCCAGCCGCTGGTGGAGAAGGCGGCCAAGGACCAGGGGCTGACGGCGGAGATCTCCAAGGGCGGCTACGCGGCCAGCGACCACACCTCGTTCCTGCCCAAGAGCATCCCGGTACTGTTCGTCTTCTCCGGGCTGCATACCGATTATCACAAGCCCTCGGACACGTGGGAGAAGATCGACGGCGAGGCGGCAGCCAAGGTCGTCAACATGGTGGAGGAGATCGCGACCGGGCTGGACAACGCCGTGGAGCGTCCGAAGTTCGCCAAGGTGGAGATGGAGGCAGCGCCGGGCGGCGGGGGCGGAGGTGGCTACGGGCCATGGTTCGGGTCGGTGCCGGATTTCGGCGAAGTCCCGAACGGGGTGAAGTTCGCGGACGTGACCCCGGGGTCACCGGCAGCCAAGGCGGGATTGAAGCCGGGGGACATCCTGGTGCAGTTCGGGGAGACGCCGATCAAGAACCTTTACGACTTCACCTTCGCGCTGCGGAAACATAAGGTCGGGGACGAAGTGGAAGTCACGGTACTGCGCGACGGCAAAGAGCTGAAACAGAAAGTGACGCTGGCGCAGAGAAAGTAAGAAGTACGATTTGAAATTTGTAAAGTTCTGAAACACTAAGGACATGGGATGCGGATTGTCATAACCGCTATTTTGCTTTTGTCATCGCTGGCCGCCGTAGGGCAGGAGAAGAAGCTGACCACGCCGGAAGAGGACAAGCACCTGAAGAACGTGAAGCAGCTGACGTTCGGCGGAGAAAACGCCGAGGCGTACTTTTCGGCCGATAACCAGTGGCTGATCTTCCAGCACGCCGGGGAAGGCGTGCCGTGCGACCGCATCTACATGATGCGGGTCGCCGGGGGCGAACCCAAGATGCAGCTGGTTTTCTGGCCGGTCAGCGACGGCAAAGGCAAGACGACGTGCTCGTATTTCTTTCCTGATGGCGACCGGGTGCTGTTCTCGTCCACGGAAGGGGCGGGGGCGGGGTGCCCACCGCGTCCGGATTACTCGCACGGGTACGTGTGGCCGATCTACAGCTCGTATGACCTCTACACCGCCAAGCGCGACGGCAGCGGGCTGAAAAAGCTGACCGATTCGCCGGGCTACGACGCCGAGGCGACGATCACGCGGGATGGCAAGCACATCGTCTTCACCTCGACGCGCGACGGCGACCTCGAGATTTACACCATGGACGCCGACGGGAAGAACGTGAAGCGGCTGACCCACGAGTTGGGCTACGACGGCGGGCCGTTCTGGTCGGCGGACGGGAACAAGATCGTGTACCGGGCGCAGCGGGCAAAGACCAAGGAAGAAGCGGAGGAATACAAGACGCTGCTGAAGCAGGGGCTGATCAAGCCGGGGAACCTGGAGATCTGGGTAATGAACGCGGACGGCTCGGGCAAGCATCAGGTGACGCACAACGGGGCGTCGAACTTCGGGCCCTTCTGGCACCCGGACGGCAAGCGGATCATCTTCTCCTCCAATCTGGCCCAACCCGACAGCATGGAGTTTGACCTGTACCTGATCAACGAGGACGGCAGCGGGCTGGAGCGGGTGACCAGCCATCCTGGGTTCGACGGCTTCCCCATGTTCAGCTCCGACGGGAAGAGGCTGGTGTGGGCATCGAACCGGAACCAATCGCGGCCGCACGAGACCAACATCTTCATCGCGGACTGGGTGGAGTAGGCGAGGCGACTCACGCCCGCCTCGCCCTGGACGGGCGGGGACCCCCGTCCCCACGTGACCTTATGTCCGACCTCACAGCAGGACGTGACGAACATCACGGAGGGACGGCTGGGGCGGACGGTACTTTGGGGATGGCTTCATCCAAGACCCTAGAACGGAGTCATCTTTCATGGCCTACGTGATCACAGATGGTTGTATCAAGGACTCGCTGTGCGTGAATGCGTGTCCGGTCGATTGCATCCACCCCAAGGAAGACGAGGAGAAGTTCGCAGCCGCGACCCAGTTGTACGTGGACCCGGTCACCTGCATCGATTGCGGCGCCTGCGTGGGCGTATGCACGTCCGACTCGATCTTCGCCCTGGACGACGTGCCGGAAGACAAAAAGCAGTTCATCGAGCTGAACGCAAAGTACTACAACTAAGCGGGCACAAGATCCGCAGCATCAGGAGGAAAGAAGGGGACGCAGAGGCGTCCCCCTTTTTCTGTCCGTCGCAGACATCGCCCCACTGCCGTGGGGCTCGCACTACGCTGCGAGCCGCAGGTCCTCACCCCCTCGCTCCGCTCAGGGCTCGGCACTTTCGCGCCTCGGCAAAGCATCCCTACGGGACGGCGCTCAGGATGACAAAAAGCAAGGGTTAGGCCAGGTCGAACAACAGGATCTCGGCGGGCGGGGAATCGGCGCCGGTGAGCTCGACGGACTGTTCGTCGCTGATGGCGGCGCCGTCGCCCTGGCGGAGCGTCTTGCCGTTCACCGTGACCGTGCCGCGGGCCACCTGGACCCAGGCGTGGCGGCCGGGGGCGAGCTGGTGGCTGACGGTCTTGCCGCTGTCCAGCACGCTGCCGTAGATGCTGGCATCCTGGTGGATGGTGACGGAGCCGTCGCGGCCGTCGCGCGAAGCGACCAGGCGCAGGCGGTTGCGTTTGTCGTCGTCGGAAAAGGTCTTCTGCTCGTAGCCGGGCTCCAGGTTCTTCTTCTCCGGGAAGATCCAGATCTGCAGCAGGTGCACCCGTTCGTCCTTGGAGTGGTTGTACTCGCTGTGCAGGACGCCGGTGCCGGCGGTCATGCGCTGCACGTCGCCGGGGCGGATGGTGGAGCCGTTGCCCATGCTGTCCTTGTGGGCCAGCCCGCCCTCCAGCACGTAGGTGACGATCTCCATGTCGCGGTGGGGGTGGGTGCCGAAGCCGCCCCCGGGCTGCACGAAATCTTCGTTGATGACGCGCAGGGAACGGAACTGGTGATGTGCCGGGTCGAAATAATCGGCGAAGGAGAACGTATGCCAGGTATTGAGCCAGCCGTGGTCGAAGTGGCCGCGCTCGGCGGCGGGGCGGATGGTAAGCATGTTCATAACCTCGGCCGATATAGATGCCGGACGAAGCAAGAACGAAGCGAGCGGGCACAACCGGGGGTCCTTCAGGGACTTACCGACGATGCCGCGAGGACCTATCTG
Organism: Terriglobales bacterium; assembly: GCA_035543055.1. Taxonomy (NCBI): domain Bacteria; kingdom Pseudomonadati; phylum Acidobacteriota; class Terriglobia; order Terriglobales; species Terriglobales bacterium. The sequence goes on from DATKKJ010000054.1 coordinate 22,969, forward strand.
GCTGTCGAATCTGCCGCCGGTTTGACCGGCTCCGGGCGGGGCTCCCAATCATGGTCATGCAGACCATCGAGAAGCTCGTCCGGAGAGATGCGCTTGCGGCAGCGGTAGCAGATGATCACCGCGACGGATTTGTCTCCCCACCATCCCATGCGCGCATCATCGACCAGATCGGAGCACAGGACAAGATAACGGGCGTAATGCTCCCTAGTAACCATAAAGGGGACGGGGTGGAAAACCGAGCGGCGGGTCTGAGGATGGTCGCCTGAATCAACCAGCAAGCCAGAGGCGTTGCGTTGAACGTTTGCGTGGCTTTACGCTTGCGACCCTTGCAAATCCGCCGGGCGACTTTCCACCCCGAACTTACGACCGCAGCATAACGCGTTGGCGGGGGAGTACAAGATGACGCCGGTCACCTAGGCGGTTACCGATTTCCACGCGGTTGTGGAAACTAGTGTGGAAAAGCCGGAGATAAATTTCTAAAGGCCGCGCAAGTTGAGGCGTTTCTACAGGTTGCACAGTTTTGAGTGCGGATTGCGGCGGCCTAAATGCGTCGGCGACAAAACCCCCACCCAGGCCAAAACCGGGGCTGGGTGGGGTACAACCCACGGCATTCAATGGCGCGCGCGCAGGGCCGAGGCAATGCGGTCCACCGCGAGCAAGTGGGCGGCGGCGCGCAGGCCGATGTGTTCCCGGGCGCCGCAGTCGTGCACCGCCAGGTAAGCTCTCTGGATGCAGTCCTTCATATGCGCCTCGACATCACCGTTGGTGCGGCAGAGGCCACGCTGGTTGCGCGACCACTCCAGGACCGAGGCCAGCAGGCGCGTGGAGTTGGCGAGGATGTCGGGCACGACCAGCACGCCGCGGTCGGCGAGGATGCGGTCGGCGGCGGGGGTGATGGTCTCCTGCACGGCCTCGACGACCACGCCGGCGTGGACCCTGGCGGCGTTCGCGGCCGTGATCTGGTGTTCGTCGGCGGCGGCCACCAGGAGGTCGCATGAGGTTTCGAGGACCTGCTCGTTGGTCGCGGCTTCGGCACGAGGGAATCCGAGCATGACGTGGTTGGTCTCGACGTAGGACTGGAGCTCGGCGATGTCGAGGCCATGCGGGTTGTGGAGGCCGCCGGAGAGATCGGCGATGGCGACGACACGGGCGCCGGCGTCGTACAGCAGGCGGGCGGCGGCGCCGCCGAGCTTGCCGAATCCCTGGACGGCGACGGTGGCGCCGCGCACCAGGCCTCCGCGCTCCAGCAACACTTGCTCCAGCAGGAGAAAGAGATTGCGGGCGACCAGGGCGTCGAAGGCAGGCAGGCCCCAGAGTCCCTCGGGCTTGCCGGTGACGGCGGCGGCCTCCATGTGGCCCGCGGCGCGGATGAAGCCGTCGAACATCCAGGCGGCGGTCTGGGCGTTGCTGCCGATGCCGGGAGCGAGCACGTCGGTGGCTGGGCCGGCGATGCCGCGCAGGGCATAGACGTACTCCTTGGTGACGTCGCGGAGCTCGCGCTCGCTGAGTCTCTGGGGATCGCAGACGATGGCGCCGGCGCTGCCGCCGAAGGGCAGATCGAACAGGGCGCACTCCCAGGTCGTGGTCATGGCAGCGGCGCGGACGTGGCTAAGGCGCACGTCGGGGGAGTAGCGCACGCCTCCGAGTCCCGGTCCCTGCCAGGTGCAGTGCTGGACGCGGTAGGCGGTGACCATGAGCGGAAGTCCGTCGTTGGTGATGAGCGGCAGGTTGAGCGAGAGCTCGCGCTCGGGATGGCGGAGGCGCTGGACGATCCAGGCCTCCAGATCGAGGTGGCGGGCCGCAGTCTCGAAGTGCAGAGTGGCCTGCACGAGAGGGTCGAAGTCTTCGGTCTCGGCAGTGGGGAGCAGGGTGTCGGAGATCATGGGAACCTCCCCGGGGGTTCGCAGGGGCGGACCCCCGAATCCGTCGATCAATCCGCACTGCCGGGCTGAGGCATGTAGCGCTCAACCACCGGCAGGCGGAAGTGAGGCAGCTCGCGCGGCGGCTCGCTGCGCGGGAAGATGCGCAGGTGGAGCACCGCCAGGCGGAAGGCCAGCACGGCGGCCGTCACCAGCATGATGGTGACCGCCATCTCCGGCCACTTGGGCACGTACCCGGCGTGCGTGGCCCGCTCCAGCGAGGTGATGGAGACGTTGATACGGTGCACAATGAAGCCGGCGACGGTAGCGGCGGCGGCCCAGTACAGCCCGATGGGCTGCTGGAAGACGGGCCGCAGGTTGAACATCACCAGCGGCACCACCACGAACAGCGCCACCTCCAGCCAGAAGTAAGCGGTCTCCTCGACCGGCTTGAAGAGGTAGCCGAGGGCCTGCTGCCGGGCCAGGTCGCCGAAGCGGAAGAGCGCGAACAGCACCAGCAAAGGAATGATCATGCGGCGCAGGTCATCCAGCAGCTTCAGGTCGAGACGGACGTTCAGCGAGCGCACCGAGAGGTACAGGGCCATGATGATGAGGGCCATGCCGGCGGGAATGGCCGACAAGTAGAAGAGTGTCGTCTGGTAATTGCTGTACCAGAGCGGGTACATCTTGCCCTTGAAGATGATGAACAGCCCGCCCAGGAAGGACTGGTGCAGGGAGGAGAGCAGCACGCCGATCAGCACCAGGCCGATCAGGATGCGGTGCTGCCAGGCCAGGAAGAGCTCACGGGCGCGCTTCCAGGGGATCTTCTCGGCCAGCGCCGGGGAGAATTCCAGGGCCAGCACCGTGGTGTAAAGCATGATGCACCAGACCACTTCAAAGAGGACGGAGGAGCGGTTCCACATGACGATGGGGTGCCAGAAGTTCCAGGGCAGCCCCAACTCCCAGGCGTAGCCGGCGCAGACCGAGAGATAGCCCAGGAAGGCGATCAAGACGGCGCAGCGGGCGAGTGGGCGGTAGCGCTCCATGCCCAGCAGGTAAACGCCGCCGGCGATGGCGAAGCCGCCGGCGGAGAGGCCGACGCCGCCCAGGGTGGCCAGCCCGACCCAGATGCCCCAGGGCTGAGCGTTCGACATGTTGGTGGCCACCGCGAATCCCTTCACGAAGCGGAGGTAGGTGGCCCAGAGGCCGGAGGCGAAGATCAGCGCCACCAGCACGCGCCACATCGTGATCTTGTTGGTGATGGTCTGCAACATGGCTCAGCTCCTTTTCTGCGAGTCGTCGACGCGGCTTTCAGCCAGCGCGACCTCGCGCTTGCGCTGCGTGAACCAATAGAGGCCGGAGAGCAGGGAACCGCCGACCAGGACGACGGTCGGCACTTCGCCCAGCGCGGCGGCGCTCAGCGTGGGCAGGGGCTGGTTCATGGGCGCGGTCACGAAGCCCAGGTCCTCGAAGGGGACGTCGGAGAGATAGAAGACGGAAGTGCCGCCCACCTCGATCTCGCCGTAGATCTTGCGGACGTAGGCCGGGTTCTCCGCGATGCGCTTGTGGGCCTCGGCCAGCAGGGCCTCGCGGTCGCCGAACATGGTGGCGCCGGTGGGGCAGACCTCGGCGCAGGCCGTGGGCTTGCCGGCAAGGGTGCGCTCGGCGCACAGGTCGCACTTGGTGACGTAGGGCGCCAGCTTGCTCCATTCGTACTTGGGGACGTCGAAGGGGCAGGCGATCATGCAGTAGCGGCAGCCGATGCACTTGCTGCCGTCGTAGCGCACGGCGCCTTCGCTGGTCTTGATGAGAGCGCCGACCGGGCAGGCCGAGGCGCAGGCCGGGCTCTGGCAGTGCATGCACTGGCGGCGGACGAACTTGCCGCCGCGCTCGCTCACCACGGTCAGCGCGGTCTCGGAGAGCGCGGTCTCGTGTTCCTTGGGAAATCCGTGGAGCTCCTTGCAGGCTTGCTCGCAGGCCTGGCAGCCGACGCACTTGGTGATGTCGATCAGTAACGCGTTCGATCTGGTTTCCATGGTCATAACCTCCTCATGCGTTCACTGCCACAGCTAGGTCAAAAGGAATTCACGGACGACGCGGCGCTGGAGGACCGGCTCCAGGCGCTTGAGCAGACCGGCGACCGGCTGCCCGCCATCCTGCATGACCGCAGCCGACTGAGCAGTCATAGCAGCCAGGCGGCTGAGCGTGCCCTGCATCCAGGGCGCGACCATCGGCCCCTGCACCAGGTTCTTGAGATTGGTGTTGATCTCGGGCGACTTGATGACGCAGATCCAGCCTTCCTTGTAGGGATCGGCGACCGCCAGTTCGGGATTGGCGAGCACACCCTGGTTGACCGAGACCAGCACGCCTTCGATGGGAGAGAGCATGTCCACGGTCTGGCCGTCGAAGCAGACGCTCCACAGCCTCTGCCCTTGACGCACCCAGCGGTTCAGGGCGGCGACTTCAATGCGCTCCGGCTTGCCGATCAGGGTGGCGGCGAAGGAGTCCAGCCCGATGCGAGCGTTCTGATTGCCTTCGTCGAGCGCCCAGGTATGTCCGGGATGGAAGAAGTAGCCGCGGGGAAGATCGAAACCCATCTCGCGGGTCATCACCGGTTGCAGAGGCGGGGCCAGGGTCCGGGCGACCGCCGTGCCGACATCCCTGCCCTTGACGAAATAGGTGATCACCATGATGAGCAGGAAGGTGAGCAGTACAAAGAGGATCGACATACGCGCCTCCTGACTTCCACTGTGGACAGAGCACGTTGGGGCGCAGTCGGAATGTGGTGAAGGGAAAGGGGTTGGGGGAGGTCAGGAGAGTGGGCGCTGGATTTCGCCTAGCGAAATGCGTGGAAGCGATGCGTTTTGCAGGGGCGTAGAAGCAGCCCGCCACGAATTCTCGTCGGATTGGTTATTGTGCTCCTCTAACGACAGAATTTTTGCAGCTCTGGAGGCGGTGGCAGTGGAATTGCGTCGAATTCGCCGGGCCACCCTGTGCAGCCATGAGCGACCACGGCGCGGGCGAAGTCCTTCTCGAGTTTGCGGGCCTTCGTCTTGCCTTCTTCTGTGCGGACGCTGCCAAGATCCGCTTCAAGTGATTGGAGATCATCCGATCTAACGTCTGGATATCCTGCGTCAGAACTGACGAGGAACCACACATAGCCGTTGAACTTGTCGCGATCTACCCCCCGCCCCTCTTTCAACAGCGTGCCGAGCCGGTACTGAGCCTGCGGAAGGCCCTGCTCGGCGGCCTTTTGAAACGACTCCGCAGCCAGAGTGTATTCCTGCCTTTCCAGCCGGATCATACCCAGCAAATATTCGCCGAAGGGATCGCCCTGCGTGGCGGACTTCTGTAGCCATGCGGCGGCCTCAGTCACGTCGCGCGGCGGAATCAGGCCGGCGAGAATCAGTCGGCCGACGAGCCATTGCGCGAGGGGATCGTTCTGTTGTGCCGCCTTCTTATACCAAGTCAGTGCGTGCGACGCGTCCTTGGTGACGAGTAGGCCCGTCTCGTAGAGATAGCCGAGCACCACTTGTGCTGGCACGTATCCCATCTCTGCAGATCTGCGGAACAAGCTGACGGAGTTGAGGTCACTGCGGCTTTGGCTGCTTCCGATAAGGCCGTTCATCGCGCGCTCATATAATTGCGACGCACTATCAGCCTGGGAAGCCGTTTGCGCAAGAACCTGGCTGAACCCGACAGCCGATAGCGAGAGAATCAGCACAACCAAACACCACCGCACGGTCCGCTCCTTCGAAACAAGCTTATCAGGAGAGGAACAACGAAACGGCAAGCAATCGCCCGCCGGCGCGGGTTTTTCTCTTGTGCGGTGCTCCCACTGCTTTGCAGTGGCCTTCAAATCCTCCCAGGCGGCTCGACCTTTCCTTGACCATCCGGGAGCGGCAGAGCATAATTTCGCCGCTTTCCACAGGAGTCCTGGCCATGAGTGAGTCCCCGATCAAGCGCATAGGCGATTACGAGATCCTTGGCGAGTTGGGCGCGGGCGGCATGGGCCGCGTGTACCGGGTGCGCAACGTCCTGACCGACCGGGTCGAAGCCATGAAGGTGCTGCTGCCCAACCTGCAGGGCCATGAAGAGGTGGCGGCGCGTTTCCTGCGCGAGATCAAGGTGCTGGCGGCGCTCAACCACCCCAACATCGCCGCCCTGCGCACGGCCCTGACCATCGAGAACCAGTTGGTCATGGTGATGGAATACGTGGAGGGCGAATCGCTGTCGTCGCGGCTCAATGCCGGGGCCATCCCGATCGCGGATGCGCTGAATTATCTCGACCAGGTGCTGGACGCGCTCAGCTACGCGCACAAGAACCACGTCATCCACCGCGACATCAAGCCGGCGAACATGATGCTGACCCGCCAGGGAGTCGTGAAGTTGATGGACTTCGGCATCGCCCACACCGAGGCGGCCGAGGACGCCAAGAAGCTCACCGCAACCGGCTCGACCCTAGGATCCATCAGTTACATGTCGCCGGAGCAGGTGAAGGGCGAAAAGACCGACGAGCGTTCCGACCTCTACTCGCTGGGGATCTCGCTCTACGAGATGGTGACGGGGAAGAAGCCGTTCGATGAGGGCAGCAGCTTCTCTATCATGGCGGCGCACATCAACCAGGCGCCGACGCCGCCCATCGAGTTGCATCCCGACATCCCGCCGCTGGTCAACCAGCTGATCCTGAAGTCGATCGCCAAGCCGCCAGGCGAGCGCTACCAGACGGCGGACGCGTTCCGCGCGGCCGTGCGCCAGGCGCGCGCTCTGGTGCCGGCGGACGACCGGACGATCGTGCGGGGCTCCAGCGACTACACCTTCGCCAATGCGCCCACGGTCGGCACCGTAGCGGCCAACGACCGGACGGTCGTGCAGGGCTCGACCGACAACACCATCGCGGCGTCGATGGCGCCAACGGCGCCGAACCCGGCGATCCCCAGCGTGCCGGCGCCGGCTGCAAGCGCAGCTCCAACTGCTCCGGCGGCGCCCACCTACCGTCAGGCCTTCGCGACAGTCCCGGCACCTCCTCCGCGGCAGGCAGCCGCGCCGCAGTATGCAGCAGCGCCCGCTTCCCATCCGCCCGTCGCAGCCTCCGGCAGCCACCGTGGGCTTTACATCGCGCTCGGGGGGTTGCTGGTGGTCGTGGCCCTGGTCGCCGCCGGACTCTATATGCCGGGGCACAAGAAGGCTTCCGCATCCGACGCCGTGCAGCCGACCAAGGCGATCCAGGAAGCGCCGGCACCGACCCCGCCGCCAGCCGCGGCTCCAGCAGCCGCGCCCACACCAGCGGGTTCGACTGCGGACGCTGACGCTCTCGCCCGCGCCAAGGCGCAACGGCTGGCGCAAGAGAAGGCGGCCGCGGAAGCTGCTCGCGCTGCCGCCGAGCGGAAGGCGCAACTCGACGTGGTGGAGCACCAGATCGACCAACTGACCGGGCGCGCAGGTGCGGTGAACGCCAGCCTCAACACCCTGCAGCGCCAGCAGAACGCGTCCGGATATGGGCTGCGCGGCGACATGGCCTCGGCACAGAGCCGGCTGAACGTCAATCTGGCCAAAGCCCAGAACGCCATCCAACACGAGGACCTGGAGCGCGCCAAGCGCTATGCGGCGGAAGCCGAATCCGACCTCGAGACGCTGGAGAAGTTCCTGGGCAGATAAGCAGCGGGCTAGTGAAACTCGGTGCGATGGGGCAGGTACGGAACGTATCCGTACCGCTTCTTCGGCTGGGTCAGGGCTTCCACCTTGCGGAGCAGGAAGTTGAGCGGCTTCAAGGCGAGTCCGCGCCCGATCAGCGCGATCACTGCCACCACCAGGAACATGAGATTCCAGCCGCGGACCACGGCGCGGAATGAGAAGAAGTCCTCGGCAAACTGCATCCCCGGCTCGACCACCTGGGTGATGTACTCGAACAAGCGCGATCCGTGCACGGCGCCGGGCCGGATGACCGGGCCAACCAGGAAGTAAACGAAATAGCAGAGCGGCACGGCGAGCGTCGCCAGCGACAGGATCTTGCGCAACCCCAAGGCCGACCAGTACACCACCCGCTTCCACTCGCGGTAATGCGGGTCCCTGATCTGGCCGAGGACCATGGTCGGCCAGACCAGCGACTTGGGCGGCACGATCTCTGCGCGGGACTCCTCGGCGATGAGCGTGCTGTGCGGAGCGGCCACGGCGCTGTCCGCGGTCTCGGCAGGGACGGGCTCTGGGGGCGGCTCGGGCGCCCGACTGGGGAGCGGTTCCCCCGGCGGCAGGAATTCGACGACCGCCTGGGAGAGGCGCTGCAGGGCCGCAATGTCGCCGAGGTCGAAGACATTCGGCTTGCTGGAAAAGACCTCGAACACGCCCTCGACCCGCCCGCCGTGCTTGACTGGCACCAGCAGCGCCGCCCGCAGACGCAGGGCCCGACAGACTTCGGCGTTCACGGTGGGATCGGATTCGGTATCGGGACAGAGCACCGGTTCGCCCGACCCCACACACCTTCCTGAAAGTCCGGCCTGGGGATCGAGCCGGGCGCCAAGCGCCGGCGCATTGCCGGCCCGGGCGCGGCAGAGGATGGCGTCATCCTTACGAAGGACGATGGCGGCGCCGTCGGCCGCAGTCATCACCATCATCTTGCGGATGAGCGCCTCCAGGCCGGGATGGTCCGCCTCCGCTTCCCATTCGGTGATGGGGCGGGGTCCCGGAGACCGAGGCAAGGCGGCGACGGCGATGGCCGGCTCGCTCCCCACAGGCGCAGGGTCATCATTTCCCGGGTGGGCTGCGGCTTGCTCGCCGCAGAGCCACTGCGCGAGTCTCGCCTGGCTGTTGTGCGAGAAGGCAAGGAAGCGCAGACCGGCGACACCGGAGGTGTGTGTCCACACCATCTCGCAGTTGACGCTGATGTCGGAGCCGTCGGGAAGAGAGAAGGAAATGGCCGAGCCGGCGGGGAGGTCCGGGGCCCTGGGAGCTGCTACCCGCATGCCGCCCTCGCTCAAGTCGAGAACGCGGGCACGGGAGGCGGCGTCGATTTCTGCGCAGATCCCCTTGCCTTCGACCGTGCGACGCGCAAAGCGGCGCCGCGCCGACCTTGGAGGGTACGCGTACGAGCCGGGAACCGGGATTCCCGCGATCGCCATCCTAGCCCCTTACGGGATCCTCACGGGAGCTGCTTGGATCCGGCATCCCAGGCGGAGTAGCCGGGGTCCTTGGCGCCCGCCGGCCGCATCATCATGGGCGGCACCGGCATGGCGCTCAGGGAAGAGGCTCCCGCCGAAACGACGTCGCCGGATTCTTCATCGCTGAGCAGCTTGATGGTGTGGCGCAACGCCTCGATGTCGCGCTGGGTCTGCTCCAGCAGTTGTTCCTTCGCCCTCAGAACCTCATGGATGTTCTTCATCAATCACCTCCGGGCGTCCGCAGGACGCTCCACGATGGGCCCTCGGCCGGTTCGTGGCTGGGGCTGGAACCAAGTTAAGCAACAATATGCCTCAATTTCTGGGCAAGGTAAACAGGTTTTTTAGGATTTCTTGGGTGAAATACTGGGTTTTGCCCTAAGCAGGCTGATTTCTGCCGTTTAGGCTGGCTTTTGTCGGGTTGCTCGGGCGGGAACGGTTGCCATGGCGGCGGCCGTAGTCCGCTTGGCTTATCGTAAGTGCCATGAAGACCGCGGGCATGATCGGCGGGCTGGGGCCCGAATCCACCATCGACTACTACCGCTTGATCATCGCGGGCTACCGCGCGCGGCGGGGGAACGCCGGATACCCGGAGTTCATCATCTGCAGCCTTGACGTGGACAAGGGGATCGAGCTGGTGGACAGCGGGCGGCTCGCCGAGCTCACCGAGTACCTGGCGTCCGGGGTCGAGAAGGTAGCGCGGGCCGGCGCCGACTTCGGCTTCTTTGCCGCCAACACGCCGCACATCGTCTTCGACCAGGTGCAGGCGCGGTCGCCGATCCCCCTGATCAGCATCGTTCGCGCCACCTCCGACCGCGCCAGGGCGCTGGGGATGAAGAAAGTCGGGCTCTTCGGCACCGGCTTCACCATGCGCGGGACCTTCTATCCCGAGGAGTTCCGGCGGGCGGGGATAGCACTGGCGGCGCCGAAGGAGGCGGAGATTGCTTTCATCCACGAGAAGTATCTCGGTGAGCTGCTGATCGGCAAGTTCCTGCCGGAGACGCGCGCCGAGGTGCTGCGGATCGCGCAGCGGATGAAAGCCGAAGACGGTGTCGAGGCTATCGTGCTGGCGGGGACGGAGTTGCCGCTGCTGTTACGCGAGGGCAAGTCCGACATCGAGTTCCTGGATACAACAGTGATCCACGTGGAGGCGGTGGTGGAGGAGCTGCTGCGGTGACTTCAGTCGTCCCTACGGGACTCATTTCTTCAAACGGCCGCTGACCCGGCAGTAAACTGCCGGCCTATTTTTCATTAAGCGCCTCCGGCGCGAGCGGGCCGGCGCGAGGGGCGTGGGCCACGTTGTCGGAATCGCTAGCGAGCAGATTTCTTGGTCGGTTCCCATCGGGGACAGTCGGACCGTGTTGTCGTATTGTTCCACTCTGCTTGCCCGGCAATGCCTTCGATGGCCATCTGAAATGCCCAAAGCTGAAGAGGTCCACCGCCAGCGTATTCGACAACTTCGTGCGTCTTATCACCTGCAATCACGCGCATCGACCTGAAGTTTCCATGCGTGATGTCGCGCTCATAGTTCGACCTCAGGCTAAAGAATCCATTCCACTCCAATGAGAACCCAAGGCGTGCGAAGTCACCCGGCCAAACGCGGCCATGCCTGATCTCACAAAAGGTGCGGCGGTCCTTCGGATTCGCTGCTCGGCAGCGCTCTGTGTACTGAATGGCGCTGCCATCACTTCGAACGATGATTCTGTGCTGAGCACACAGGATGGATGTTGCGACGCTTTCGAAATCGACCTCACTCACTGCGGTAAACAGTCGGGGCTCTCCAGCAATCTGCAACTCGCCTTGAATCCAGCGCTGAAGCAAGAGCTCCGGAAATCGCCCGGAAAGGTGGTTCTGCAATACGTTCAACCATTCCAAGTGAGTCAAACCTCCTAACTCATCCGGGATCTTGCCGGTCAGGTTGTTGTCCAGAAGATCGATGCTCGTGACCGTGCCGCCTTCGATTCCGAAGTCGCAGCGAACCCCATACCACATACACTCCGTACCGACGGGGCCGAGCCATCCGTCGTGCTTTTTCCAGTTTTCGCCCTGGCTGCTGTTGTAAAGCGCGATCAGTGCACCTCGTTCTTGTGGCGGTATTGGAACGGCCTTTCTTCCGGGGGTTTGGCCAAATACAAGCAGTGAGACGAAAACAAGTACGCAAAGAGCAAACATTAGCCAGCGCATGCTGCATTGTAATCAGTTATCCGAGTGCGAACGCTTGAGGCGGCGGAGCAGGGAAGTGGGGTGGATGCCCAGGATGCGGGCGGCCTGGGTCTTGTTATTGCCGCTGGCGGTCAGCACTTCCTGGATGTAGCGGTCTTCCAGTTCGTCGAGGCTCAGGAACTGGTGGCCGGTGGGAGAAACGTCGAAGCCGGACGACATCGGGGGCTCCGCGGCCTTAGGCCGCACGTAGTCGCGGATCTCCTCGGGCAGGGAGGCGGCGTCGATGTCGCCTTCCGGGGCCAGGATCATGGTGCGCTCGATGACGTTGCGCAATTCACGGACGTTTCCCGGCCAGGGATAGGAAGTCAGGAGCTCGGCGGCGGCGGGCGTCAGGCCGGTAAAGTTCTTCTTTAAGTCCCGGTTGTAACGCTGCATCAGGTCTAAGGCTAACGGCACGATGTCTTCCTTGCGCTCGCGCAGAGCGTGAATTCGCAGGGGGACGACCGCCAGGCGGTAATACAGGTCCTCGCGGAACTTGCCGGCGGCGATCAGCTCCTTCAGGTCCTTGTTGGTGGCGGCGATGATGCGCACGTCCACGCTGATCACCCGGGTGCCACCGAGACGCATGAAGGTGCCTTCCTCGAGGACGCGCAGCAACTTGGCCTGGACGTTGAGCGACATGTCGCCGATCTCATCAAGGAAGAGGGTGCCGTGGTTGGCGCGCTCGATGAGGCCTTCCTTGCGGCGGCGGGCGTCGGTGAAGGCGCCCTGCTCGTAGCCGAAAAGCTCGCTCTCCAGGAGGGTCTCGGGCAGGGCGGCGCAATTCAGCTCGATGAGGGGCATGTGGGCACGGGGGCTGTGGTAGTGGATGGCCTTGGCCAGCACTTCCTTGCCGGTGCCGCTTTCGCCGGTGACGAGGATGGTGGTGCGGTCGCTCTCGGCGGCTTTGCGGCAGACCTCGAGCATCTCGCGCACGTCGGGATTGAGGGTGACGACGCGGCCGAAATCGTAGCGTCCCTTGGCGTTCTGCACCGACTCGCTGACCCGGACGCGCAGGGCGAGCATCTCGGTGGCGCGGCGGACGGTGTTCACCATGTCGGCGAGGTGGAAGGGTTTGACCAGGAAGTCGTAAGCGCCGAGCTTCATGGCTTCGACCGCGCGGTCCACCTGGTGGTAGGCGCTCATCATGATGGCGATGGTCTGCGGAGACTGCTGCTTGATCTCGCGCAGGACCTCGACGCCATCCATGCCGGGCAGCACCACGTCGAGCAGCACCAGGCTGGGATGGTCCTGGGCGAACCTCTCCAGGGCCTGTTCGCCACTAGTGGCGACCTCCACCTCGAAACCTTCCTCGCGGAGGGCGCGGCTGATGGTGCGCAGGGTGAGCGCCTCGTCGTCCACGACCAGGATGGAGTAGGCCATCAGGTCACCACCTCTTCAAATTCCGGGGCCGGGCGGCCGACCTGGCGGATGGGCAGAGTGATGCGCACGGTCGTGCCCTGGCCGGGGTTGCTCTCGATGCGCAGATCGCCCTTGTGACTGCGCATATAGGACTGGCTGATACTCAGGCCGAGCCCCGTGCCCTTGCCGCGCTTGGTGGTGAAAAAGGGCTCGGTGACGCGGGGCAGGATGTCCGCGGGGATGCCGCAGCCGGTGTCGGAGACGGCGATCTCGATCTGTTCCTCGAACTTCACCTTGCGGGCGGTGACCGCGATGCGCCCGCCCTCGTCGGTGGCCTGGCCGGCGTTGAGCAGCAGGTTCATCAGCACCTGGGAGAGCTGGTTGGCGTCGGCCGAGATCTGGGGCAGGTCGGGGGGGACATCTTTCACCAGCTCGATACCGTGGAACAGCGGCTGGTGGCGGAGGAAATCCAAGGTGTCTGTGACCAGGCGATCGAGATGGATCTTGCTGATCAGCAGGGGCCCGGGGCGGGCATAGTTCAGTAGGCCATGGATGGTGGCCGAGATGCGTTTTGCGCCCTCGATGCACTGCTCGAGCTCGGCGCGCTGCTCCGCGTCGCGGGCGGCGCGCAGCTCCAGCTCCAGGTGGGAGAAGATGCCGAGCAGGGGATTATTGATCTCGTGGGCGGCGCCCATGGCGAGCTGGGCCAGGGCGGCATACTTCTCGTATTCAGCCAGCTGGGCCTGGAACTGGTGTTTTTCGCGGGCCAGTTCTCGTTGCTGGCTGAGGCGGTTGGCCAGCTCCTCCTGGGCCAGGTCGCGTTCCTGCTCGCGCTGCCGGGCCGTCTCCAGGGCACGGGCCAGGTCGGCGCAGGTTCGCTGGTAGCGCCGGCGAGTGGTCCACCACACGACCACCGCGAGAACGAGGGCGCCACCGGTGACGGCGATGATGAATTCGTGGGTCAGAAAAAACGACGGGAGGTCAAGGACGGCGCAGCCGACCGGAATCGACGCACATCCGGGCGCGCACGGGGACACTTTCCGCTCCCTTCTTGCTACACCTCAACAATGGAACGTAGAGCGGAAACCGGCAGTGATTCCGGTCACCCGAAGACGTGACCCACGACATCGACATCGGGCCGGTCTCATTCGCCCATCACCTTCACCAGCACGCGCTTGCTGCGCTGGCCGTCGAATTCGGCGTAGAAGACGCGCTGCCAGGTGCCGAAATCGAGGCGGCCGGCGGTGACGGGCACGATCACCTGGTGGTGCACCAGGATGGCCTTCAGGTGGGAGTCGCCGTTGTCCTCGCCGGTGTGATGGTGGCGGTACTCCTGGCGGAAGGGCGCCAGCTTTTCCAGCCAGTCGTCGATGTCCTGGATCAGGCCCGACTCGTCGTCGTTCACATAGACGCCGGCGGTGATGTGCATGGCGGAGACCAGCACCATGCCCTCCTTGATCCCGCTCTTGCGCACGATGGCCTCCACCTGGGGCGTGATGTGCACGTATTCGCGATGCCTCTTGGTATGGAAGGTCAGGTACTCGGTGTGGAATGTCATACGGCTAAAGAGTGTAAAGAAAAAGGCCGCTGGCGAGGGAACCAAGGCAGGTATCGCGGACAACGTCCGATAATGCGAAGATGGCCACGTGTCGGGAACCGGCAAGAACCAGCAGGTGATCGCGGCTTTCAGCGACTATCTGAAAGTCGAGAAGGGACTGGCGCGGCTGACGGTCGCGGCCTACACCGCCGACCTGCTGCAATTCGCAGAGTTCCTGGAAGGGCGTCGCCGGGCGCTGCTTGCGGCCAGGCGCGACGATGTCCGTGACTTCCTGGACCGGCTGTTCGCCAACCGGCTGGACGGGCGCTCGGTGGCCCGCAAGCTCTCGACGTTGCGTCATTTCTACAAATACCTGCTGCTCGACCGGATGGTCGAACACGATCCGACCTTGAACCTGGAGACCCCGAGACAATGGAAGGTGCTGCCCAAGGCGCTTTCGCGGGAGGAGATCGGCGGCCTGCTGGGGCCGCGCGCGCGCGCCCCAAGGTCCAAGCTGGAGCAGGCGGTCGCCGCCCGGGACCGGGCGATGCTGGAGGTGCTCTACGGAGGCGCGCTGCGGGTCTCGGAGATGGTCGGAGTGAAGCTGGAAGACCTGAAGCTGGAGCTTGGTTACGTCCTGGTGCGGGGCAAGGGAGACAAGGAACGCATCGTGCCCCTGGGGAAGCCGGCGGTCGATGCGCTGGAGGACTATCTGAAGAACTGGCGGGGCGCGTTGGCGGCCGGGAAGGGAAGCCCGCTGTGCTTCATTGCGAGGGGAGCTCGGGCCCTGACGCGGCAACGGGTGTGGCAGATGGTGCGGGCAGCGTCGGCTTCGGCGGGACGAGCAGCCAGCCCGCACATGCTGCGCCATAGCTGCGCCACCCACATGGTCGAGAAAGGCGCCGACCTGCGCACGGTGCAGACCATCCTCGGCCATGCCGACATCGCCACCACCCAGGTGTACACGCACCTGGCGCTCGACCGCCTGAAGACCGTGTACCGGGACCATCATCCGCGGGCAAAGAAAGGCCACCACAGAGGCGCGGAGACAGGGAGCGAATGAAGGTCGAGAAGGACATCGCGAAGTTCTTGAGATCGTTGCGCGAGAAAAACGCATCGCTGCACACCATCCGGGCGTACACCAATGACCTGGGGCGCTTCGCGGCTTTCGTGGGAGAGGGCGCAGCGTGGAAAGACGTCGACCACGTTCGCATCCGCGGCTTCCTGTCGCACCTCTACGAGAGCGGCCTGAGCAAGACGTCGGTGGCGCGGTCGCTGGCGGCGTTGCGTTCGCTCTACCGCTGGCTGGCCCAGGAAGGGGTGGTGGAGCAGAACCCGGCGTTGCTGGTGTCCACGCCTAAGCTGCCGAAGACGCTGCCGCGGGTCCCCACCATCGAGGAGATGAACGCGGTGCTGGACGGAGGGGCGCCGGAGTGCGCCGCCTGGCCGGAGCGCGACCTGATGATCCTGGAACTGCTCTATGGTTGCGGCATCCGCAACTCGGAACTGGTGGGGATCCAACTGGATGATATCCGCTGGTCCAACGGGGCCATCCTGGTGCGCGGGAAGGGCAAGAAGGAGAGATACGTGCCGTTCGGAGAGGCGGCGACCGCCGCCCTCGAGGCGTACCTTCCCACGCGCCAACAGCTCCTGAGCGAGCAGAAGAGAAAGGGGAGCATGCGAGCGCTGCTGCTGAGCCGTCGGTGTACGCCTCTGACCACCCGCAGCGTGGGCCGCATCGTGAAGCAGATCGCGGTGGCCAAGGGGCTCTCGCCCGACGTGCATCCGCATACCCTGCGGCACGCCTTCGGGACGCACCTGCTGGAAGAGGGAGCGGACCTGCGCGCCATCCAGGAGCTGCTGGGGCATGAGCGGCTCTCGACCACCCAGCGCTACACCCAGCTGTCGATGAAACAGGTCCTGCAGGTGTACGACGCCACCCATCCGCGGGCGAAATAGCCGCCAGAATCGCGGGGAAGACAGGCGGTTTCGTGCTACGATTCTTTTTCCTACCGGCTCCGAACCTCCGCACGACGGGAGCGTGACGCCATGAGCAAGGGCGAAAAATCATCCCCACAGGGAAGCGACAAGCGGCGGCATCCCCGGGTCCCAGTGGACGTCCGCATGATGGTGCGTGTCACCACCTCAGCGGTCACCACCCGCTTCAAGGCGAGGAGCGTGGACATCAGCGAGTCGGGGCTGGCCTGCCGCCTGCCCGAAGACCTGCTGGACGGGCAAGCTGTGCTGCTGGAGTTTGCCCTGCCGCTGTGCCCGGAGACGTTCAAGGTGCAGGCGGTAGTGCGGCACCGGCGCGGGTCGCGGCACGGATTCGAGTTCGTGAACCTGCCTCCCAAGTACCGGGAACAGATCCTGAAGGTACTCGAGTCGCTGCCCACGCTGGCCGGCGACACCCGCACCTACTAATCGGCGGCGACCCGCTCTTCTTTGCCAGGGACACTCAGGGCGGTCCACATTTCCATCACCCGCGCCTTTAATCGCTGGGTGAGCTGCGCGTACGCGTTCTCATCGTGCGGCCCCAAGGACGGTGGATGGATGGGATCGCCGATGGCAATGCGCAGTCGATGGAACCCCTGAAATCCGTTGCCCCGCGGCATCACATCGAAGAAACCCTCCACAGCCACGGGAACGATGGGCACATTGAGATGGATGCTCAGAATGGCCGCGCCTTTCTTGAAGGTGCGCGGGGTGCCGTCGATGGAACGCTCGCCCTCGGGGAAGAGCACGAGGATCTTGCCCCGGCGCAGGCCAAAGGCCCCGGCGCGCATGGCGGGCACCAAGTTGGAGTCGGGATCCACGGGGATGAGCTTGATGGTGCGTGCCAGCCGGCGCAGCAGCCCGGAGCCGAAAATCTCGCTGGTGCCGACGAAAAACAGGTCGCGATAAATGGACCAGGGCACCAGGCTGACCAGCACCGGCGCATCGATGTAGCTCTGGTGATTGGGAGAGATGATGTAAGGACCGCGGTCCGGAAGCTTCTCCAGGCCGGTGACCTTGAGGTGGAAGCGATCGCGGACGAACAGGTTCACCAGCCGGCCGAAGAGGAACCAGGCCAGAGTCGCAGAGCGATGCGGCTGGGCGATGGCCAGCACGTCCGGGTCGTCAGACTCCGTGGCAAACACCGAATCCCAACCCGCCGCTGCTGGGCGGCCGGGAGCAGTGCCGGTGGCGGAGCGTACGGCATCGACCAGCTCGCGCACCGTGTACACCTCGGAGACCACCGAGTCGGCCACCTTCGCGCCCAGCTCCTTCTCCAGAGCGACCAGCAACTCGACCCGCTCCATGGAGTCGAGGCCGAGGTCGAGTTCCAGATTGTCCGAGGGCAGCAGCTCGCGTCCGGGGTCCTTGGCCGCCTGGCGGATGATCGGCAGGGCGCGCTGCACCTCTGGCTCCTGGAGCCACTCGATCTCTCCGGGCGATGCGGCGCGGATGGGCGGTGCGGTCCCCTCGGCCTTGCGGCCGCGCTGCTGCACCTGCTTCTGGATGGCGAAGCGCTTCAGCTTGCGGGTGGTGGTGCGGGGCAGGTCTTCGCGCGAGATCTCGTAGCTGAGGATCCGCTTGGTGCTGGGAAGCTGAGCGGAAAAAGTGTCGATGTCGAAGCGGATGACCTCGTTCACGTTGACGATCTTCTTCTGCTTCAGCAATTCGAAATCCGGCACCACGATGGCGTGCAGGCGCTCGGCGAAGGGTTCTCCGGGAGCGCTCTCCAGGCCCAACACACATAGCTCTTTGATCCAGGGCGACTGCGCGTAATGGGCTTCGAGCTCCTCGGGATAGATGTTCTTGCCGGAGCTGAGGACGATGACCTCTTTCTGCCGGCCGGTGATGTGCAGGTTGTTCTGCTCGTCGAAGTAGCCGAGGTCGCCGGTGTGCAGCCAGCCGTCACGGATGGCCTGGGCGGTGGCGTCGGGACGGTTCCAGTATCCCTTCATCACCAGGCGGCTGCGGATGCAGATCTCGCCGGTGGCCGGTCCGCCGTCAGGCGAGGGCTTCGGGTCAGCGACCCTGCATTCCACGCCCCACAGCGCCTGGCCCACCGAGCCCATGACGACGTCCCCGGGAGGGGTCACAAAGGCGCCGCCACTGGTCTCGGTGAGGCCGTAAGCCTGGAGGACATCGAAGCCCATCGCCTGCAGATCGAGGCCGATGGTGGGGTCGAAGCGAGAGCCCCCGGTGATCAGGTAGCGCATGCGGGGCCCGAGGGCCTGGTGAGCACGGCGGAAGAACAGCTTGCCGGCGTTGACGCCAAGAGGATGCAACAGCCGCGAGAAGCCCATCATGAACTTGATCGCCATCCTGGCCGCGGCGCCGCGGGCCCGTACCTCTTTCATGATGCGTTCGTGGATCAGGTAGAAGAATTGCGGGACGCAGCAGAACAGGGTGGCGCCGCCCTCGCGCAAGGCGCGCATCAGGTCGGTGACGTTCAGCGATTCCAGATAGATGACCTTGGCCCCGAAGGTGAAGGGAAGCAGCAGGTTGGCCATCTGCGCCAGGGCGTGGAACAGGGGCAGCACACCCAGGATGGCGTCGCGGGGACCCACCGGGAGGGTGTGCATGACGGCGTCCACCTCGGCCATCAGGTTGTCGTGGGTGAGCACCACGCCCTTGGGATCGGCGGTGGTGCCGGAGGTGTAAAGCAGCACAGCGACATCGTCGCCATGCAACGAGGCGGGAGCAAAGGTCCCCGCGCCAGCGGCGAACATCGCTGGCAGGGTGGGAGCGCCGCGGTCGGGGACCGGTTCCAGCAGAACGACCTTGGAGCCAGTGGCGAGGGCAGCTTTCTCCGCCGCAGGCAGGTGCCGTCGATCACTGAAGATGTAGGGCGAGCCGCTGTCGCGCAGCAGCTTCTCGACCTGCTCGGCGTTGAATGCGGTGTCCAGCGGCACGGCGACGCCGCCAGCGCTCATGATCCCGAGATAGGCGGTTACCCAGAGAGGCCCGTTGGCAGCCAGGATGGCGGCCCGCTCGCCCCGGATCGGGCCGGCCCCGGCCAGCCACGCTCCCACGCACTCTGCCATGCGCCGCAGCTCGGCGTAGGTGATCTGCTCGACCGCCTCGCTTTCGCCAGCCGCCTGGGAATGGCGCATCTCCACCGCGATGTTCTGCGGCCAGCGGGCGACGGCGGCCAGGAAGAGGTCGTAGAAACTCTGCATTCGGGAAGGTGCATCTTAACAAACCGACCGCATCCAGCAGCCACTCCGGAGAACATAGGATGGAAGGGGAGGAAAGACGAGGCCGCTCCCGCCGCATGGCGCAACCCAAATGGCGTCATGCTGAGGTCCTTAAGGCCCGAAGCATCTCGCGCTACACGCGAGATCCTTCACGGCTGAAGCCGCTCAGGATGACGCCATCAATCTTGCCGTCTATTTCGTGACCAGGCCGCAGGCGATGCGATCGCCGGCGTTGCCCGCGGGATCGGTCTTCTCGTCGTCTGCCTTGGCGTGGATGACCAGAGCCGTGCCTCCATTGGCGAAGACCGAGTTAGGCGCGCCCTCCTCCAGGGTGATGCGCGGGCTGTTCAACGTCCCCTTGGCCACGCCCTTGTCGTTGGCCTTGATGTTGGGCAGGTCGCCGTTGTGCGGCCCTTCCGGATTCAGCAGCCCGTGCTTCTTGTGATCGGGATTGAAATGCGGCCCTGCCGACTTGAATCCGTCGGCGCCGTCGCACTTGGCGTTCTGGTGGACATGCAGGGCGTGCTCGCCCGGAGGCAGGTTCTTGAAGCTGTAAACGATGGCCACCGCCTTGCCATCCGGCTTCAAGTGGGCGGTGCCGACGTCCTGGCCCTTGGCGTCCTGGAGAGAGACGGTAAGGGAGGCCGGTTTCTTACCTTTGGCGAGCAGGGGGACCGCAAGCCCCGCCGCCACGATCAGCAACAGAATCACGCTCTTTCTCATCGACGTCCTCCTGATTTCGACGGGCTGAGTACTGCGTAGAGTCCGGCGGCCGGCGGCCGCATCCAATACAAAGAAGCGTATGTTACGCTTATTTTATGGCGAGCGGTACTCCGCCATACCAGCCTGAAGGCCGACATTGTTCAACAAGATAGCAGCCAAAATCTTCGGCACGAAGAACGAGCGCGAACTCAAGCGCCTGATGCCCCGGGTGACGGAGATCAACGCCCTCGAAGCGGAGATGCAGAAGCTTTCCGATGCGCAGCTCCGGGCCAAGACCGAGGAGTTCCGCGCCCGCATCGCAGAGTACCTGAAGCCCTACGAAGAGGATGTCGAGCTCGAGGCCGCGGAAGGCGCGGAACCGGATATCGACGCCCTCAAGCGGCGCGAGGATGAGCGCCACCGGGCCCTGCAGGAGGTCCTGGACCAGATCCTGCCCGAGGCCTTTGCCGTAGTGCGCGAGGCGGGCCGGCGCACCCTGAACATGCGGCACTTCGACGTACAGCTGGTCGGCGGCATGGTGCTCCACCAGGGCAAGATCTCGGAAATGAAGACCGGCGAAGGAAAAACGCTGGTCGCCACCCTGCCCGTCTACCTGAACGCGCTCTCGGGGCGGGGTGTGCACGTGGTCACGGTGAACGACTACCTGGCCAAGCGCGACGCCGAGTGGATGGGCAAGATCTACAACTTCCTCGGCCTGACCGTGGGCGTGATCGTGCACGAGCTGGACGACGACGAGCGCCGCGAGGCCTACGCCGCCGACGTCACCTACGGCACCAACAACGAGTTCGGCTTCGATTACCTGCGCGACAACATGAAGTTCGACCTCAAGGACTGCGTGCAGCGCGGGCATAACTACGCCATCGTGGACGAGGTGGACTCCATCCTGATCGACGAGGCGCGCACTCCGCTCATCATCTCCGGGGCCGCCGACGAGTCCACCGACAAGTACGCGCGCGTGGACCGCATCATCCCCAAGCTGGAGCGCGGCGAGGAGATCAAGGGGCAGGCGGGTGAGCCGCCCACCTACACCGGCGATTACACGGTGGACGAGAAGCACAAGAACACGCTCATCACCGACCAGGGCTGGGAGAAGGTGGAGCGGATGCTGGGCGTCAACAACATCGCCGACCCGGAGAACTGGGACCTGAAGCACCACGTCGAGACCGCGGTGAAGGCGCACGCCCTCTACCGCCGCGACGTGGATTACGTGATCAAGGACGGCGAAGTCGTCATCGTGGACGAGTTCACCGGGCGGCTGATGCCGGGGCGGCGCTGGTCCGACGGCCTGCACCAGGCCATCGAGGCCAAGGAGCGGGTCAAGATCGAGCGCGAGAACCAGACCCTGGCCACCGTCACTTTCCAGAATTATTTCCGCATGTACAAGAAGCTGGCTGGCATGACCGGCACCGCGGAGACGGAAGCGCCGGAATTCGACAAGATCTACAAGCTGGAAGTGATGGTCATTCCCACCAACCGGGACTTGATCCGCATCGAGAACGCCGACATCGTGTACCGCACGGTGCGGGAGAAGTACTTCGCGGCAGCGGACGAGATCAAGGCCTTCGCCGACCGCGGGCAGCCGGTGCTGGTGGGCACCACCTCCATCGAAAAATCGGAGGTCCTGTCGGACCTGCTGAAGAAGAAGGGCGTGAAGCACTTCGTGCTCAACGCCAAGCTGCACGAGAAGGAAGCCGAGATCGTGGCCCAGGCGGGACGCAAGGGGATGATCACCATCGCCACCAACATGGCCGGCCGCGGCACCGACATCCTGCTGGGCGGCAACCCCGAGTTCATGGCCAAGCAGGAGTGCTTCAAGAAAGGCCTGGCCCAGCCCATCAAGACCGCGGCTGGCATCGTGGGGCGGACCTCGCTGCCCGAGGGCGTGACCTCGTGGTACTACCAGGGCCAGGAATACCAGGTCCCGGCCGACAAGTGGAGCGACATCTACGGCAAGTACAAGGCGGAGTGCGACGCCGAGCACGAGGAGGTGGTCGCGCTGGGCGGGCTGCACATCCTGGGCACCGAACGGCACGAGGCGCGGCGCATCGACAACCAGCTGCGCGGGCGCGCCGGCCGCCAGGGCGATCCCGGCAGCTCCCGCTTCTACCTGTCGCTGGAAGACGACCTGATGCGCATCTTCGCCAAGGAGTGGGTGTCAAACCTGCTCCAGCGGCTGGGGATGGAAGAGGGCGTGCCCATCGAGTCGCGGCTGATCACGCGGCGCATCGAGGCGGCGCAGAAGGCGGTCGAGGCGCAGAACTTCGAGGCCCGCAAGCACCTGCTCGAGTACGACGACGTCATGAACAAGCAGCGCCAGGCGGTGTACGGCCTGCGCACCCGGCTGCTGGAGGGCGTGGACCAGAAAGACCTGATCCTGGAAGACTACGTCTCCGGCATCCTGGCCGAGCTGCTCGACGAACATGTCCCCCGCGACAAGCACGCCGACGAATGGAACGTCGAGGGCCTCAAGCAGCAGGTCTTCACCCGCTTCGGCGTCGATATCGTCGCGGAAGGCGTCGACCCCAACGTTCTCAACCGGCAGGAGCTGGGCGACGCTATCTTCGAGAAGCTCAAGCAGCGCTACGAGGCCAAGGAGCGCCTGATCAGCTCCGAAGCCATGCGCTACCACGAGCGCATGATCATGCTGAGCGTCCTGGACGGCAAGTGGAAGGACCACCTGCTCGACATGGACCACCTGCGCGAAGGCATCGGGCTGCGCGGGTATGGGCAGCACGATCCCCTGGTGGAATACAAGCGCGAGTCGTTCGACATGTTCGAGCAGATGATGGCGCGCTTCCAGGAAGAGACTGTCCGCTACCTCTACCTGATGCAGGTGGTGGAGGCGCCGCAGCGTCCGGCGCCGGAAGCCGCTCCGGCCGAAGTGCAGCCTGAAGTCCCGGCGGAGTCGCGGCGGCGCATCTCGACGACCATCGATGACATCGAGGCGGAATTCCAGCGCAAGAAGAAGAAAGAACTGGCCGACGCGCGCCTGGCTGGCGGCGGCGACGGCCAGCCCATCCAGCAGCGGCGTTCCGCCGGCAGCAAGGTCGGACGCAACGATCCCTGCCCCTGCGGCTCCGGCAAGAAGTACAAGAAGTGCCACGGCACCGCAGCGTAGCTTGGGGCGCTTTGCTACTACAATGAGAGCAGGGCCCCGTAGCTCAGATGGATAGAGCAGCGGTTTCCTAAACCGCGTGTCGGCAGTTCGACTCTGCCCGGGGCCTCCACTCGATTGGTGAGAGATCCTTCGCCCTTTTGGGCTCAGGATTTCGCCTGCGGGCTCCCGCTCCACTCCCTCTGGTCGCGTCGCTCACGCCCGCAAGGCGGCTCAAGTTCGACTCTGCCCGGGGCCGGCCTCCACTCGATTGGTGAGAGATCCTTCGCCCTTTTGGGCTCAGGATTTCGGCTGCGGGCTCCTGCTCCGCTCCCTCGTCGGTCGCGTCGTTCGCGCCCGCAAAGCGGCTCAAACTACTTCTCCGGCGTGCTGCGGCCGCTTTCGCGGCGTTTGAGCCATTCCAGGAAGCGTTCGTGCTCGGCGGGCTGCTGGCGGGCGTGCACCAGGTGGCGGACGCTGTGGCCGGTGACCAACTGGCAGACCTCGCCGGCCAGGTTCTTCACGTGGTCGCCCACCCGTTCCAGGCTCTGGGTCATGTAAAGCAGGTGGAAGCTGCCGCTGCGTTCCTCGCCTTCGCGGTTCTCGATGTGGCGCAGGAAGATCAGGTTGCGCAGGCGGTCCACTTCGGCGTCGCTCTTGAGTACCGCCATGACCCGGTTCAGGTCGCGGTGGACAAAAGCGGCCTGGGCTTCGCCCAGCATGCCGGCGAGCACGCCGGCCATGGCCGACAGGTCTTCCAAGTCCTGCTTCTGCAAGCGGGCGGAGACGCTCTGCCCGCGGCTGATGACGTTGAGCAGCAGGTCGCCGATACGCTCCAGCTCCAACAAGAACTTCAGGCAGGTGAGCAGCTCCTGGATCTCCGTCGGATCGGCGCCGGCGAGTTCGACGGCGATGGCTTCGTTCACCGTCCGGTTCAGATGATCGAGCTCTTCCTCGCACTCGCGGATGCGGACCAGCAGCTCAGGGGGGTTGTGCGGCAGTTCGTGCGCGACCAGTTCGCAGCCGGCGCGAGCGATGTCACCGGCACGCAAAGTGAGGTCGCGGATGCGCCCGCGCGCGGGATCCGGCCGAGGATTGTGCAACGACGCCATGGATCGGTCTTCCATTATCCCGTGTTTTCAGAGCAGGAGCGGAGAGAAGTTTGGGGCTGTAATGGACGGGTCGCAGTGATGGATGTCATGGGTGAGTGTGACTGGAGTCCTGGAGTGCCTGCTCCTGAAAGTGGTGAACCGCGCAAAATCAGGTCGTACGTAGCACTACTTCTATTGCGGGCAGGAACATCCGGGGGAGGCGGCGTAGGGGCGCCGTCTAGAAGACGTGCTCGACTTTGTCGCCGGCGAACACCAGCGACGTCAGGACCCGCTCCTTGGCGGAGAGCTCCGCGAAGTGCTGCTCGTCATACTTGGCTACGGCCCGCAGCTCGCGCATCTTGCAGGTGGCGCGATATTCCTTCTTGTCGCCGCGGACACCCTTGAAGACCATGACGTGCTGGCCATTCTCCATGAGATGGGTGACGCGATAAGTAGCGGCTGCAAGGGTGACATCGCCGACGCGGGCGGGAGCGCTCAGCGTCAAGTCATACGTCTTGCCGACAGGAACGTTCTGGGCCGAAACCAGGGTCCCGAGTAGGATGATGGCGAAAATCGCCGCGCCCCAGCGTAAAACGTGAGGCGCAAACCAGGCTTTCATAAAGGGCCTCCTGCCGGTTCCGCAGAGCGTTTTCCGCGGATCCAGCTGATACAAACATACCTCGTGGCGGGAGGTTTTGCGGTGACGCGGGTCACAGAGGCGAGCATCATAGATACCGGCTTCGGAGATTTCCCCACCGCGGGATAGGGCGAAGATGGCGGACGTGCTGATCGTCGGTGGCGGTCTGGCGGGCCTGCAAGTTGCAGCCCTGCTGTGCGGCGCGGGGATGAAGGTCACCCTGCTGGAGGCGCGCGAGGTCCTGGGCGGGAGGATCCGCACCCTGCATCTTCCGGATGCCGAACTGCCCCTCGAACTGGGGGCCGAGTTCGTGCATGGGCGGCCGCCGGAGGTCCTGTCAGTCGCGGAAGCGGCCGGGCTGGCCTTGCGCGAGGTCACGGGCGAACCGTGGTTCTCGCGCGATGGGCAGCTCGAGCCCTGCGGTGAGTTCTTCCAGCAGATCGAACAGATCATGGGCAGGCTGGCCGAGCCCCGGCCACGGGACCGGTCGTTCCGCGAGTTCATCGACGAATGCTTCCCGGCGGAGAGCGAGGCCAAGGAGCTGGCGCTGCGCTACGTGGAAGGCTTCCATGCGGCGCAGCCGGAGCGGATCGGGGTGCGCGGGCTGGCGCTGGGAGAAGAAGCGTCCGCGCAGATCGACGGCGATAAGCAGTACTGGGTACTGCGCGGCTACAACGCCCTGGTGCGCTATCTGCGGTCCCAGTCGAGCAGCGCGGAGATCTGCCTCAACACGGTGGTGCGCGAAGTGCGCTGGCGTCCGCAGCAGGTGGAGATCCGAGCCCTGCGTGGCGGGGAGGAGCAGACGTTCCGGGCCGTGCGGGCGGTGATCACGCTTCCGCTGGGGGTCTTGCAAGCCGCTCCCGACGCGCCCGGCGCCGTCCGGTTCGAACCGGAGCTGGTCGAGAAGCGGAATGCGCTCCGGCTTCTGGAGATGGGTCCGGCGCTGCGCATCACCCTGCGCTTCCGGTACCGCTTCTGGGATCCCCTGGAGGGTGGGCGTCTGAAGAACATGGGGTTCCTGTTCTCGCGCGACCCGGAGGTCCCGACCTGGTGGGCCAAGCCGGAGGGCTGCCTGCTGACCGGCTGGGCAGGCGGCCCGAGGGGCCTGCGCATGTCGTCCTGCAGCGAGGCGGAGTTCACCAGCCGTGCGGTCGCGTCCCTGGCCCGCTTGCTGGGCGTGGGTCGAGCGACGATGGAAGAGCACCTGGAGTCGGCGCACACCCACAACTGGGTCACCGATCCGTACTGCCGCGGCGGCTACAGCTATCTTGCGGTCGGGGGAGAGAATGCGCCGCGAGAGCTGGCCGCGCCGCTGGCCGGGACGCTGTTCTTCGCCGGAGAAGCGACGGAGTTCACCGGCCACCATGGAACGGTCAATGGGGCAATGGCCAGCGGCACCCGGGCGGCGAACGAGATCCTGGACGTGAGCGGGAGATCGCCGGAATCGCCGTGATCGCCGAGATTGCCATAATCGGCCGCCGCAGTTAGCATCACCAACCCGGGGGTCTCGATGAAATCCCTGTTCTTACCTGTCTTTGCGTTCTTCCTGACCATCGCCGCCGGGGCGGCGCTGTTCCTCCCGCTGCAAGCCAGCTCCGCGGACCCGCGGTTGCGTGGCGCCTACCGCTTCGAGCAGAACGGCTGGATCTACGTCCACCTGCAGGGCACGCCGGAGCAGCTCGGCTACCAGCACGGCTACCTGCTGGCGCCGGAGATCGCCGACGCCATGGAGGTCTACAAGCTGCGGGCTACGCACGACACCGGGCGCGACTGGGCGTTCTTCAAGCAGAATGCGCACGACATGCTATGGCCGCGCATCGACCCCGAATACCAGCAGGAGCTGCAAGGGATCGTCAGCGGGCTGCAGGCGCGCGGCGTGAAGCTCGACCTGGACGAGGTGGTGGCGCTCAACGCCATGGAAGAGGTCCCCGATTACTACGTCCCCTGGCTCAACTCGCAGCAGAAGTCGGAGAACGCGCCTCGGCTGGCGGCGCCAGGGAATTGCAGCGCCCTCATCGCCACCGGGAGCTACACCCGCGACGGCAGGATCGTGATCGCCCACAGCAACTGGACCAGCTACCTGCAAGGCCAGCGCTGGACGGTGATCTTCGACATCGTGCCCCAGAAGGGCGAGCGCATCCTCATGGACGGCTACCCCGGCATCATCACCAGCGACGATGATTTCGGCGTGAACGGCGCGGGCATCGTGGTGACCGAGACCACGATCACGCAGTTCCATGGCTTCGATCCCAAAGGCACGCCGGAGTTCGCGCGCTCGCGCAAGGCGATGCAATATGCGAAGTCCATCGACGACTGGATCGCCATCATGCGCGACGGTAACAACGGCGGCTACGCCAACGACTGGCTGGTGGGCGACAACAAGACCGGGGAGATCGCCCAGGTCGAATTGGGGCTGAAGCACACGCCGGTGTGGCGCACCAGGGACGGCTATTTCCATGGTTCGAACTGGGCCCGGGACCCGAAGGTCATCGCCGAGGAGACCAGCTTCGACGCCAAGGACCCGGCCAGTTCACCCAATGCCCGCAAGACGCGCTGGGAGCAGCTCATCGAGCAGGCGAAAGGGAAGATCGACGTGGCCTTCGCGCAGCAGGCGCTGGCCGACCATTACGACGTGATCGAGAAGAAGCAGCAGGCCAACGAACGGACTCTTTGCGGTCACGCCGACGCCAGCAGTCGCGGTATCCCGGAGTGGATCTGGGGGCCGAATTATCCCGGCGGGGCAGTGCAGGGCAAAGCGATGGACAGCGCCATGGCCTCCTCCTTGAGCTTCTATGCCCGGGCGGGGCATCCGTGCGGCGCCGATTTCCATGCCAAGGAGTTCCTGGCGCGGTATCCGGCCTATTCCTGGCAGGCGCCCAGGCTGCAGGACATGAAGGCCGGTCCGTGGACTTTGTTCAAGGCCGGACAGCAGCGCTGAAGCTATGGCGCCACTGAGGGGGAGGGGGTGGGCGGAGGGGGGATCCGCCCACCAAACGAGAGCTACCGCTGCTTGCGCTCTCGAGTGAAATCGCGGATCTGCAGGACGCAGAAGGTAGCGGGTACAGCCAGCAGACACAGGGCGGCGAGCGCGCTCATGATCGTCATGCGTCGAACCTCTCTTCCCGGTCCTTGCGGCAGCTGAGGTCCCACCAGGCACGATGGCGTCGCACCTCCAGGCTGGCGGCGATGTAGTCGCGCCCCGCCTCGATCATGTGCTTCCACATGCCGCGGGCGCGCACCTCGTTGCGCAACAGGTCGGCGGCCTCCTCGGGCGTGATCGGCATGCCGACCTCGCTGGCCAGTTGCATGACATCGGTGGCCGAGATTTCGGCTGTGACTTTGGCGTCCCAAAACGTCTCTTCGAAGCTCATTGTTGCCGTTCCTCCCCACGAGGATGGGTCCCGACTTGCAGGGACATGAGAAATCTGGAGCGGCTACTCCAGACAGGAGAACCGTCACATATTGTTGTGATTTTCATCACATGCTGGGGGAAGAGGGGGAGAAAGGAAAGGCGCGGCTCAAAAGGTGCCGCGCCCGTACCACCAGTGTTCATCAGGAGGGCTGTTCTTTATGCAGCTAGGTCGTCTTCCTTGCGCTGGTTCTGGCCGAACTTCTGAATCTCTGACTCCTCACCGCTATGCTCCGGGTTCTCGCCGGGCTCGGGGAAATCGGTATCGGCGGCCTTGATCATGGGATCCTGATCGCGATGCGGCAACTGTCCTCTCATCGAGGTCTGGGGCTTGTCGTAGGGATTGTCTTCCTCGAATGCGCCCTTGCGGAAATCGTTGTCCCGATCGTGCAGGTGGAGGACGGTGCTCATGGCTTCGCGCTCCTTTTGCCCAGGCAGGCCGAACCCCCCAGCGCCTACAGATGTCGCCGTGCAGCCCGCTGTTGCCCCGATGGTAGGAATCCAGCCGGGAGCTTGTCAGTGTCGGCGGTCACCAAGGCGTGTGCGCAGCACAACCTTTGTCCGCATCGCGGGTTTGCAGGGGTGTCAGGAAGGCCGGTTCGAACCGGCGCCTATCCTGGTCGTGCCGCAGCATCGGCCCGGAGGGGACCGCGCAAGCGGTCGGGTGGATGCAGGGGGCGCCCGTCAAAGAGGGGATCGGATGGGCGCCCGACGGCTCCTCAAGCTCTCTCTCACGACTGAATACTCGCCTCCCGCTATGCGGGAGGCGCTTTTTGTTTACCGGTCCGGCGCAGCTGGTTAGAATCCACCCAGCCTATGAGCACCCCGGGCCCAGTCTTCCGTCCCTACGAACGGCTGATCAAGATCACCGTCAAGGGCAAGGAGTACGAGGTGCCGGACGGTAACATGCTGCTGCGGGCGCTGCAGTATCTGGCCCCGGAAACTATCCCCTACGGCCGTTTCTGCTGGAACGAAGAATGCCAGTATTGCCGGGTGACCTACGACCAGGGCGAGGGCACACCGCAGCACGTCGCCTTGGCCTGCAAGCTGATGGTCCAACCCGGAATGCGGGTAGTGGACTGCGCCCCGGAGGTGAAGTACTGCCTGCGCACGCTCCCGTCCGCGGAGCAAGCTTCCGGCTGAGGATCGGCTAGCGTTTGCTCGGTGACGGCTTGCGTGTCGCCCCCAACTGGCGCAGGCGGTCGCGCGCCTGGGTGGCCTCGACCGAGCGGGGATAACGGCTGATGAGATTGTTCAGCTCCTGCACGCCTTCTTTCTTCTGCCCCAGTTCCAGCAGGGCATAGCCTTTCTTGAGCTGTGCCGCAGCCGCCTTGTTGCCCCCGGGATACTGCTGCAGGACGATGTCGTAATCCTTGACCGCCTGCTCGAAATTCTGCTGCCGATAGTTGATCTCGCCGATGTAGAACTGGGCATTGCCGGCCAGGTCGGTGCCCCCGTAATACTTCAAGTAATCCTCGAACTCCTGCACGGCAAGTTGATACTTGGCAGCGTTGTAGTCGCGCAGCGCATTGTTGTACAGGACGTCGGGCGGAGGAGCCTGGCCGGAGGTGGGGCTGGTGGCTCCCGGCGGCAGGTTCTGACCTTGGTTGGTCACGGTGTCAAGCTGCTTGCCGATGGTCGCCAGGCGGGCCTTCATCTCGTCCAGCGAGTCGTGCAGCGCCTGCACTTGCGCCGACAACTGGTCGATCTTGGCGGCGTTATCGGTGTTCTGCTGCTGCAAGGTCTTTTGCAGGTCGGTGACCGCCCGGGTGGCCTTGTTGACGTTGTCGGTGCTCTGCTCGATGAGGTTGCGCATCACCCCCATGCGCTCGTCGAACGACTGTTGCATCTTCGACATCTGGTCCTGCAAGAGCTGGACCTGGGTCTGAAGCTGGATGATCTCCTTGGAGACGCCAAAGGCGGGTGCGGCCGGCAGCAGGCCGAGAGCCAATAGGACGATCAGTAGTTTCTCGCGGGTCATAGGTATCCCTTTAGATGCAGAACGGCTGCGCATCGTCGGTAGACAGCATAGGGCCGGGATCGAGGGGCGGGCCTGGCCCCGCCCCTCATGACTGCCAGCTACTTCTGGTAGACCAAGTGAGCGCGCCGGTTCTGCTGCCAGCAGGTCTCGTTGCTCTCGGTGCAGAACGGCTTCTCCTTGCCGTAGCTGATGGTCTTGATGCGGTCGGCGCTGACGCCATTCTGCACCAGGAAGTTCTTGGCGGCGCTGGCGCGGTTGTCGCCCAGGCCCAAGTTGTATTCGGTGGAGCCGCGCTCGTCGCAGTGCCCCTCGATGGTGAAGCGGATGCTGGGGTGCTGCGCCAGGAACTGAGCGTCGGCCTGCAGGGCCTGCTGCGCGTCGGGCCGGACGTCGTACTTGTCGTAATCGAAGTAGGCGTCGCGGATGTTCTGCGCGAACAGTTGCTCGTCGCTGGGTCCGGCTTGGACGGGCGGCGGAGGCACGGTGACGGTCACCCGGGCGGTTGCATCCTTCGTGCCGCCGGGTCCCTTCGCGGTCAACCGGTAGGTGGTGGAATCGGCCGGAGTCACTTGGCGGGAGCCGCTGGGCTCCACCCCGCCGATGCCCTCTAGGGTCACGTCGGTGGCATTCTGCGTCTGCCAGCTCAGGGTGGTGGACTGGCCCCGCTCGATGGCGCTGGGATTCGCGGAAAGCGAAGCCGTCGGCGCCGGCGGTGGGGGCGGCGGCGGAGGAGGCGGTGTCTCCTTCTTCTTGCAGCCGCTGACAGTCATCAATATCGCGAATGATGCGATCACGATCAACCACTTCAGTCTGTTTTCTTTCACCTCATCCTCCAATGCGAGCGAGTCTCGCCATGCCGACGGTCTGTGCCGCCGTCCGAATCACCCATCACTGCGAACTGCGGGTTGCACAAAGTGCGCAGAGTCTATCGAAAACTCCAGTTGGGCATCGTATTCCTGCCCTGGGTCGTGAGCTGGTGGAGATTGGTTCCGTCCGCCAGCATGGTCCAGATCTGATCGGAGCCCGAACGGTTAGACTGAAAGACAATGTGCCGCCCATCGGGCGACCACGATGGGAAATCGTTGCGGCCAGCGCCGGTGGTCAACTGCACCCACTGCTTGCTGGCGACGTCCATTATATAGATGTCCTGCGCTCCCGGTTCCCCGGGGCCGTACTTGCGGAACCAGGCGAAAAGCAGGAACTGGCCGTTGGGCGACCAGGCAGGGGAGACCGCGTAGCCCCCGTCGGTCATGCGCTGCAGGTTGGCGCCGTCGGCGTCCATGACGTAGATCTGCGGCAGGCCGGTGCGCCCGCTGACGAACGCGATCTGCGCCCCGCTCTTGGGATTGAAGCAGGGCGAGATATCGGTGCCGCGGTAGTTGGTCAGCCGCTTCAGGCCGGCGCCCGAAGCCGAATCGGCGACATAGAGTTCCGGATCGCCGCTCCGGGACGAGGAGAATGCGATCAGCTTGCCGTCGGGCGACCAGGCGGGCGAGGCATTGGTGCCGCCAAACCTGGGGAAGGTCACCAGCCGGTTCAGTTCCAACGACCACATCAGGATGTTCGAGCCCCCGCTCCCGATGGCGCTGAAGGCCACGCGCGAGCCGTCGGGAGAAACGCGCGGGGACAGGGAGATCTCGCCCAGGCGCGTCACCTGCTTCTGGTTGGCCCCGTCGTAATCCATCTCCCAGACTTCCTTGTGGCCGCTGCGGTCGCTGATGAAAAAGATCTTGCTCTCGGCGACACCCTGGATGCCGCCCCCCAGGCGGAAGATGATCTCGTTGGCGAAGCGGTGGGCGATGAGGCGGGCGTTCTCCGTGGTGGCGGCTTCGCGATACTGCTTGCCCAGCACCTGCGGCGACTGCGCGTTCTTCACGTCGAACAGCCATCCCTGGACGCTGACTTGGCCGGCGGCGGCCCCCAGGTTGCCGAAAGCGACCATGCTGGCGTTGGGCGGCGGGTTGGACCACGCCCCCAGGTTCATCTCCGCCGGCGTGCCCGGCACCTGCAGCGGGTAGAAGCTCTTGGAGACCATGTCGAAGATGCCGGCGTTCTCCAGGTCGGCGAATAGGGTATCGTTGAAGACCTTCAGTAGTTCCGGGGCAGGCGGCTCGGTGGTGGTGGGCTTGAAGTCGGCGGCCGCCAGCCGCACCTTCTCGACCCCCAGCCCGGTGCCGGTGCGGATCCAATCCTGCTGGGCCGCGGCGGCGGAGGCGCAAAGCGACGACGCGAGCAGGACCGCGAAGAGTCGTTTCATCGATAAGTATCGCTGGACGATATTATAGACTTTCATCGGGGCCCTCAATCATCTCCGGTAGTCGAACCAGAATTCGACCGAGACCCGCTGGCCCGGGTAGCCGGGCGGGAGCGGGCCGAAGGTGTCAATGCGCTGCAAGGCGCGCACCGCCGACTGGTCGAGCGAGGGCACGCCGCTGGACTGCTCGAGCTGGATGTCGGTGGGGGAACCGTCGCGCAGGATGTCGAAGGTGATGTACACCCGGCGGGCGGCGCTGATGCCGGGGTCGATCTCGTATTTCAGCCAGTTTTCCGAGACCTTGCGCCGCACCGCGTCCACGTACCAGGCATAGCGGCTGCCGAAGTCGCCGCCCCCGCCGGTGAACCCGAACCCGCCCTTGGCGCCGCCCGACTGGAAGACGCCGTACGGTCCGCTGACCGGCCCTCCCTGTCCGAAGGGGGCGATGTTCTCCCGCGGCGGCTCGATCTTCCGGGCGATCGTGCTGCGCTGCGGCCCGGGCTTGGGCTTGGTCTCGCGTTCGGGAATGGCGACCGCTTCCGGCTTCGGCTCCTCCTTGACCTGAGGCTGGGACTGGGAGAGGCCGGTGGACTCGTGGGCCACGATGTTCTCGGTCTGGGTGGCGCTGGCCGGCAGGGGAATGGTGTTCACCAGGGTGGCGCTGATGGCGCCGCCCCCTCCGGTGCCGCCCCAGACCTCCGCGTGGCGCGCGCCGACCACGGCGGCATAGATCAGCATGCTGCCGAACAGTGCGGCGTGCAGGCCCACCGACCAGGCCAGCGGCCGGCCGATGTCCTCGCGTTCCAGGTAGATCTCAGCGCTGACCGGCACGCTTGCTCTCCAGCGGCTGGGTAACGATGCTGACGTTCACGATGCCCGCCTGCTTCACCGCATCCATGACGGTGGCGAAAGCGCCAAAAGGCACGTTTTCGTCGGCCCGCACGTAGATGGACTGGTGTTCGGGATCGCGGACCTTCTGCCGCAACTTGGCCCCGATCTCGTTGATGTTGACCGGGTCATTCCCCAGGAAGACCCGCTGCGAACGGTCGATGGAGATGACCACCCGCTCCTCGGTGACTTCCTTCACGGTCTTGGTCTTGGGCACTGCTACCTCGATGCCGGATTGCAGCACGGGCGCGGTGATCATGAAGATGATGAGCAACACCAGCACCACGTCCACGAAGGGGGTGACGTTGATCTCGGAAAGGGTGCGGCCGCGGGGAATCAGTCCCATCGCCATGGCTCAACCCCGGGGCTCCGGGCGCTCGATGGCGTTCAGGAATTCGAGCGCGAAATCGTCCATCCGGGCGCTGAACTCGCGCAGGGAATGAGTGAACAGGTTGTAGGCAATGACCGCCGGGATGGCGGCGAACAAGCCGGCCGCGGTGGTGATGAGCGCCTCCGAGATGCCGGGAGCGACCGCGCGCAGGGTGGCGGCGCCGGCGGTCCCCAGGCCGTGAAAGGCGTCGATGATGCCCCACACCGTCCCGAACAAGCCGATGAAAGGAGTGACCGCGCCGGTGGTGGCCAGCCAGGGCAGGCGGCGCTCCAGACGCGTCAGCTCCTCGGAAGCGGCGATCTGCAAAGCGCGCTGCACGGAGGCGGCGCTGCGCAGTGCGCCCGAGGGATTGCCGGCCTGCCGGCGGTACTCCTCGAAGCCGCTCTCGAAGACCGAGACCAGCGGGCTGGGCCGGAACTGGTCGGCGACCGTCGCCATGTCCTGCAGCCGTGTGGCCTTGCGGAAGGCGCGCACGAAGCGGCCGCTCTGGGACCGGGCGCGGCTGACCGTGGACCACTTTCCCAGGATGATGGCCCAGGAAAAAACGCTGAAGAACAGGAGAATCGCGAGAACGATCTTGGCGACCGGTCCGCTCTGCAGGACCAGATTCACGATCGCGCCGCCGATGTACAGACCGGGGAGTGTGGTCACGAACATTGCCGATTTCGACCGTAGCACCAGCGGCACGGCTCCGTCAATGAACCGGGCCGGAGCGGACCGCCGTCTGTGCTATGCTGCGCAAAACTCCCGACCCGAGAATCCGGTGCTGCTGGAACTGCGCGTCGAAAACTATGCGGTGATCGACAACGTGGCGGTGGAGTTCGGCCCGGGGCTGAACCTGCTGACCGGCGAGACCGGCGCCGGCAAGTCCATCCTCATTGACGCCCTGGCGTTGCTGCTGGGAGAGAAAGCCTCGACCGACGTGGTCCGGCACGGCGCGGACAAGGCGGTGATCTCGGCCGTCATCGAGTTCGAGGGCACGCGCATCCCCTCCGTCCTGCAGGAACACGGCATCGATTGCGACGGCACGGAGCTCATCCTGCGGCGGGAGATCGGGGCTAAAGGCCGCGTCTTCCTCAACAACCAGCCGGCCACGGTGGCATTGCTCAAGGAACTGGCTCCGGAACTGGCGTCGGTGCATGCGCAGAGCGAGTCCATCGTTGGCTTCGATGCCGCCGCCCGCCTGGAACTGCTGGATCTCTACGCCGGGGTCGATACCGCGGATGCTGCGGAGGCCTTCCGCAGGTGGCGCGCTATCCGTGAGCGCATCGCCGACCTGGAGCGCAGCGAGCAGGACCGCATGCGCCTGGTGGACCTGTGGAGTTTCCAGAAGAAGGAGATCGAGTCGGCGAAGCTCGAGATCGGCGAAGACGAGCGCCTGGAGAGCGAGAAGCGCGTCCTGGCCAATGCGGAGAAGATCCACGCCGCCGCCATGGGCGCCTACGAATCGCTGTATGAGTCGGACGCCTCGGCGGCGACGCTGATGCGGTCGGCGGTGCGGCAGATCGAAGAGCTGGCCCGCTACGACGGCAAGTTCCAGGAGATTGTGTCGTCGCTGGAGTCGGCGCGGGCGACGGTGGAGGACGTTAGCGTCACCCTCCGGGATTACGCCGGCGGGATCGACGCCTCGCCGGAGCGCCTGGCGGAGATCGAGGACCGTTTGGCGTTGCTCGACCGGCTGAAACGCAAGTACGGACAGTCGCTGGAAGAGGTCCTCGCGTTCGGCGCCGAAGCGGCGCGCAAGTTGAACGAGGTCGAGAACCGCGATCAGGTGCTCGCCGAATTGCGGCGCGAGCTGGCCGAAGCTGCCCGTCATTACCTGACGACAGCGCGTAGCATCTCGAGGAAGCGTTACGAGGCCGCCCGCAAGTTGGAGAAACTGGTGGAGACCGCGGCCAACGAGCTGGCTATGAAGGCCAGGTTCCGGATCGAGGTCTCCGGCTCCGACGAGGAAGGGAACTGGTCGGCGAGCGGCTTCGACCAGGTCGCCTACCTCATCTCCACGAATCCCGGGGAGCCCCTGCAGCCCATCGAACGGATCGCATCCGGCGGGGAGCTGTCGCGGGTGCTGCTGGCGCTGAAGGCGACGGTGGAGACCGCGACTGTGGGCAAGCGCCGCGGCAAGGTGCAGCGCACATTGGTCTTCGACGAGATCGACAACGGCATCGGAGGGCGGGCGGCGGAGGCCGTCGGCAAGAAGCTGAAATCGCTGGCCCGCTCCAACCAGGTGCTCTGCATCACCCACCTGCCGCAGATCGCCGCCTTCGCCGACCTGCACCTGCTGATCCAGAAGAAGGAGGCTCAAGGGCGGGTGAGGACCAGCGTCCGGCGCCTCACTGCCGAAGAGCGCACCGACGAGCTGGCGCGCATGCTGAGCGGCGCGAAGCTGACCGAAACCTCGCGCAAGCACGCCGAGCAGCTGCTGAAGGCGAATGCATGACCCATACCTGATTCGGGGCACCTAACCACCGGTGCTAATCCTTGCAGTTTCTACGGCTTAGGCTCCGGAAGAATCCAAAGTGATACAACTTTGCATCTGTAGGTCAAGAAGGTTCCGGTATACTGAAGTGGAATCAGATGAGTCCTTCCCAAAGAGGTAAGGAGTTACTGCTGCTAAAGCCCCGGGGCTTCTGTGCGGGGGTGGTGCGCGCGATCGACATTGTGCGCATAGCCCTGGAAACCTTCGGTCCGCCCATCTACGTTCGCAAAGAGATCGTCCATAACCGCTACGTGGTCGAGGAGTTAACGGCCAAGGGCGCCATCTTCGTGGACAGCGTGGAAGAGGTTCCGGAGGGCGAACGCGTGATCTACAGCGCCCATGGCGTATCCCCCGAGGTTCGGGATGGCAGCAAGCTCCGGGGTCTGCGTGTGGTTGACGCCACCTGCCCGCTCGTCACCAAGGTGCACGTGGAGGCGGTCAAGTACGCCCGGGAAGGCTATAGCATCATCCTCATCGGCCACCGCGACCACGATGAGGTCATCGGCACGTTGGGTGAGGCGCCCGAGGTCACCCAGGTGGTGGGTTCGCCGGAACAGGTGGAGACGCTGGTGGTTCCCGATCCAAGCCGGGTCGCCTACCTGACCCAGACCACCCTCAGCCTGGACGAGACCGCCGACATCATCGCGGCGCTGAAGAAGAAGTTCCCCGCCATCGAGGGCCCGGCAGCTTCCGACATCTGCTACGCCACCCAGAACCGCCAGACGGCGGTCAAAGAAGTGGCCCACCAGACCAGGCTGCTGCTGGTGGTCGGATCCGACAACAGCTCGAATTCCAACCGCCTCGTGGAAGTGGCGCGGAACGAGGGAACACCCTCGTACCTGATCGAGAACTACAAGGCGATCGACCCCAGGTGGCTGGAAGGGATTGAGACGGTGACGCTAACGGCGGGAGCTTCGGCCCCCGAATGCCTGGTCGAGGAGGTCGTGTCCTACCTCGCGCAAGCCGGGTTCGATAACGTCCGCGAGATCGAGGTCATGCCGGAGAACGTGCGCTTCGGCCTGCCTCCTGAGATCGTGGAAGCCATTGCCCCGGCGGCGGCGAGCACGGAGTAAGAGTTCGCATGCAAAACTCCCCCGGCGGGCCGCCACGGTCCGCTCCCATGATCTTCGGCAAGATCGACGGCCTGATGTCGCGCGTCGCCGCCGCCCTGGACGCTGTACGCGGGCATTTCTTCCGCCAGCAGCACGAGGAAGGCTACTGGTGCGGCGAGCTGGAAGCCGATACCACCCTTGAGTCCGATTACATCCTGCTGCACGCGCTCTTGGGCACGGGCGATCCCCGGCGCATCGAGAAGGCCGCCAATCAAATCCTGAAGCACCAGAATGAGGATGGCGGCTGGGGTATCTACCACGGGGCGCCTTCCAGCGTGAGCGCCTCGGTCAAAGCGTACTTCGGGTTGAAGCTGGCGGGGTACACGGCAGACCATCCGGCGTTGGCGCGTGCCCGGCACAAGATCCTGGAGCTGGGCGGCGTCACCGAGGTCAACACCTTCACCAAGATCTACCTCTGCTTCTTCGGGCAGTACGACTACGACGCGGTGCCGGCGGTGCCCCCGGAGATCGTGCTGTTCCCCAACTGGTTCTGGTTCAACCTCTACGAGATTTCCTCCTGGTCGCGGGGCATCCTGGTGCCGCTGGCCATCGCCTACGCCAAGAAGCCGTTCAAGAAGGTCCCGCCGGAGATGGGCGTCGCCGAGCTGTTCGTCGGCGGCCGCAGCCGCAAGAACATGCGCCTCCACTGGGACAAGAAGCTGGTGAGCTGGCGGAATTTCTTCCTGGTGTTGGACCGCATCACCCACTGGTTCGAGATGGTGCACGTGCGCCCGCTGCGCTCCATGGCCATCCGCAAGGCGGAAAAGTGGCTGCTGGAACGCTTCGAGATGAGCGACGGCCTGGGCGCCATCTACCCGGCGATGATGAACTCCATCATCGCCCTGCGCTGCCTGGGGTACTCGCTCGACGACCCCCAGCTCATCCGCGCCATGGACGAATTCGAGAAGCTGGGTATCGAGGAGGAGGACACCTTCCGCATGCAGCCTTGCATGTCGCCGGTCTGGGACACCGCCTACGGCGCCTTTGCCCTGGCCGAGAGCGGCGTCTCGCGCGACGATCCCCGCCTGGTGAAGGCCATCGATTGGCTGCTCAAGAAGCAGGTGACGCAGCGCGGCGACTGGTATGTCAAGAACAAGAACACCTCCCCGGGCGGCTGGTACTTCGAATTCAACAACGAATATTACCCGGATGTCGACGACACCGCGCAAGTGCTGCTGGCGCTTTCGCGCGTAGACCATCCCGACGAGAGCTACCAGCTGAAGTCCACCAAGCGTGCCATGGACTGGCTGCTTGCGATGCAGTGCAAGAAGGGCGGATGGGCGTCGTTCGACCGCGACAACGAAAAAATGGTCTTCCAGTACATCCCCTTCGCCGACCACAATGCCATGCTCGATCCACCCACGGTGGACATCACCGGCCGCGTGCTGGAGATGCTGGCGGCGTATGGCTACACCCGGCAGGATGCGGTAGTGCACCGGGGCATCGAGTTCATCAAGCGCGAGCAGGAGCCTGACGGCTCCTGGTTCGGGCGCTGGGGCGTCAATTATCTCTACGGCACCATGCAGGTGCTGCGCGGCCTGGAGGCCATCGGCGAGGACACCCACGAGGCCTACATCCAGCAGGCGGCGGAGTGGATCCGCTCCGTCCAGAATCCCGACGGCGGCTGGGGCGAGACCTGCGGATCGTACGACGATCCCGCCACCAAGGGCGTGGGACCCAGCACGCCCTCGCAGACGGCATGGGCCATCCTCGGGCTGCTGGCGGCCGACGACACGCGCAGCGACTCGCTGACCCGCGGTATCGCTTATCTGCTTCGCACCCAGCAGAAGGACGGGTCGTGGCATGTTCCCGACTATACGGGCACGGGCTTCCCCCGGGTCTTCTACCTCAAGTATCACCTTTACGAGATCTACTTCCCGCTGCTGGCCCTGACCACCTATCACCGGGTCTTTTCCGCCCTGCAGGAGAACGGGACCAGCGCGCGGCCGTTGAACGAGGAGTAAGGATTGCCGGTACCCATTTCCCAGATGTGGACGGTTGCCAGCTATGTGCTGCGGCAGAAGCTGCAGGGCCGCACGCGCTACCCGCTGGTGTTGATGCTGGAGCCCCTGTTCCGCTGCAACCTGGCATGCGCCGGCTGCGGCAAGATCCAGTATCCCAGCCACGTCCTGCGGATGCAGCTGACTCCCGAGGAATGCTTCCGGGCGGTGGAGGAATGCGGCGCCCCGACCGTGGCGGTTCCGGGCGGAGAACCCCTGCTCCATCCCCAGATCGGCGAGATCATTGAAGGCCTGGTGGCCCGCAAGAAGTACGTCTATCTCTGCACCAACGCGCTGCTGCTGAAGCAGAAGATCCACCTGTTCACGCCCAGCAAGTACCTGACTTTCTCGGTCCACCTCGACGGGGAGCGCGAGAACCACGACTTCTCGGTCTGCCTGGAGGGCGGTTACGACAAGGCTATCGAGGGGATCAAGGAGGCCCTGGCCCGCGGCTTCCGCGTCACCACCAACACGACCTTGTTCGACGGCGCCGACCCCAAGAGCGTGCGCCAGTTCTTCGACCAGATGATGGAGCTGGGCATCGAGGGCATGATGCTCTCGCCCGGCTATTCGTACGAGAAGGCCCCCGACCAGCATCACTTCCTGGGCCGGGCGCGGACCCGGCGGTTGTTCCGCGCCATCCTCTCGAACCGCAAGCCGGACTGGCGCTTCAACATGTCGCCCCTGTTCCTGGAATTCCTGATGGGCAAGCGGGATTACGCCTGCACCCCCTGGGGCATGCCGACCTATAACGTCTTCGGCTGGCAAAAGCCGTGCTACCTGATGCAGGACGGCTATGCCGAATCCTTCGCTGAGCTCCTGGAAACGACCGAGTGGGAGCACTACGGGACCGAGTCGGGCAATTCGAAGTGCGCCAATTGCATGGTGCACAGCGGATACGAAGCTTCGGCGGTCAACGACACCTTCGGCTCGCTGCGCGGGTTCTGGGCGACGGTGAAAGCCACTTTTTCCCATGACTATGGCGATCCCGAGGCGCTCGAACTACTGAAGCAGCCGGTAAAACCGGTGCACTCGTTCAACCCGCTGGTGCAGATCGAGGAGCCGGTGGCCCAGGAGACGCGGCTGTGAGCGGCAGGGAATCAGGACGCGAACTGGATCCTCAGATGCTGGAAGTTGTGCCCGGCTCCCAGCGCCAGGCCATCGAAGGCTGGGTCCCGGAACTGGCTTCGGACCAGGACCTTCGGTCCGCCCTGGAGCAGGCCTTCAGTTATCGCGGCGACGTCAAGATCACGCGCAAAGACGGCTCGGAGATCGAAGGCTATGTTTTCGATCGGCGGATGGGCCGCACTCTGGCAGCGTCCAGCGTTCGTCTGATCGCCAGAGCCGATGGCAGCAAGGTTTCCGTGTCCTTCGCCGATGTCGCGCGGCTGGTCTTTTCCGGCCGCGACATGGCCGCCGGCAAGAGCTGGGAATCCTGGGTCAAACAGTACTGGGAGCGGCGGGAGGCGGGGGAGAAGAACATCTCCCTGCAGCCCCAGGAGATCGACTAGCGCCGTTGTGCGCTTATGAAGGTCTTTGTCACAGGAGCGACCGGCTTCGTAGGAAGCCACGTCGCGCGCGCTCTTTCTCAACAAGGGGCAGAGCTTCGCCTGCTGGTACGCAAGACCAGCCGCTGCGATCTCATCGACTCGCTGCCGGCGGAGCGGGTCATCGGTGACCTGCGGCAGCCGGAGACGCTCCGCGCGGCGATCGAGGGCTGCGAGATGGCCTTCCACGTGGCGGCGGACTACCGCCTGTGGGTGCCGGACGCGGACGAGATGTATCGCTCCAACGTGGAGGGGACCCGGGCCCTGATCCAGATGGCGCGGGCCGCCGGGGTGCGGCGTATCGTGTACACCTCGACGGTGGCGACCATGGGCTTCACCACCAACGGGCGCCCGGCGGACGAAGAGTCGCCGGTCGCGCTGGCCGACATGATCGGCCACTACAAGCGGTCCAAGTTCATGGCCGAGCAGGTCGCGCTGGAAGCCGGGCGCAGCGGAGTGGACGTGGTCGTGGTGAATCCGACGGCGCCGATCGGGGAGCAGGACATCAAGCCCACGCCCACCGGCCGGATCGTGGTCGATTTCTTGAAAAAGAAGTTCCCGGCCTATGTCGACACCGGGATGAATCTGGTGGACGTGGCCGAGGTCGCGAAGGGACATGTGCTGGCGGCGGAAAAGGCGCGCCCCGGAGAACGCTACATCCTGGGCGGCGAGAACCTGACGCTCAAGCAGATCCTGGACAAGCTGGCCGGCATCACCGGCTTGCCCTCGCCCAAGGTGAAGCTGCCGTATGCGATGGCGCTGGCCACGGGTGCGGTCGATACCCTGGTCACCGGTCGATTGTTGAGGCGCGAGCCGCGAGTGACCCTGGACGCGGTGCGCATGGGCCGCAAGAGGATGTTCGCCTCTTCCGCGAAAGCGGAGCGCGAGCTAGGTTGGAAAGTCACGCCGGTGGGCGATGCCCTGCGGCGTGCCGTCGAGTGGTTCCGGAAGAATGGCTATGCCTAAGGTCGGCATCATCGCCGCCATGGAGCGGGAGGTTGCGGGGCTGGTCAGGCCCTGGCACAGCGGCCTGGTCGAATCGCGGGGCAGGCGCTGGAAGGCATTCCAGACGCATCGCGCGGTGCTGGTGTGCTCGGGCATCGGCGCGCTGGCCGCGGGGCGCGCAGCCGAGGCGGTCGCCGGCATGGGCGTGGAGGTGCTCATCTCCGCCGGCTTTGCCGGGGCCCTGGTGCCGGGCATGCGGGCAGGCGGTCCGCTCACTCCGGAGGTCGTGGTTGACGCCGAAACCGGCGCGCGCTTCCGCGCCATCTTCGGCGGAGGGACGCTGGTCAGCGCCGGCCGCGTGGCTGGCGAGCAAGAGAAATTGGAACTGGCCCACCGCTACGACGCCCAGGGCGTGGACATGGAGGCGGCGACGGTGGCGGGCGTGGCGGAACGGCACGGGTGCAGTTTCTTGGCAGTGAAGGCGATTTCCGACACGCTGGAGGCCGTCTTGCCGCCGGTCGAGCCGTTCATTGACGACGAGGGCCAGTTCCGTGCCGCGCCGTTCTTGGCTCACGTCGCTGTCCGGCCGCATTTGTGGCGCAGCGTGGCCCGCCTGGCCGCCAACCAGCGCAGGGCCGCACAGACCATTTGCGGCGTGCTGGATGCCATCCTGCAGGTCGAAGACCTGCGCAGCGTGCGCAAGCTGAAGCCGAGTTTCAGGGTGTTCTAGATGCCCGTCGCTCTCCAATCCGGCAAAAGCACCGGCCAGAAGGCGGTGCCCGCGACCATGCTGGCCGCGGTGTATCGCGGCAAGGACGAAGTGCGCATGGAGACCGTCCCGGTCCCGGAGATCGGGGCTGGCGAACTGCTCATCCGCGTCCACACCTGCGGCATCTGCGGCACGGACTTGAAGAAGATCTCCACCGGATCGCACTCGGCGCCGCGCATCTTCGGGCACGAGACCGCGGGCATGGTCGCCGCCGTCGGCGCTGGCGTGCGCGAATTCAAGGCCGGCGACCGGGTCATGGCTTTTCACCACATCCCCTGCGGGCAATGTTATTACTGCCGGCACAAGGTGTTCGCGCAGTGTCCGGTGTACAAGAAGGTGGGCTGCACCGCCGGGTTCGAGCCCAGCGGCGGGGGGTTCGCCGAGTACGTCCGGGTGATGGACTGGATCGTGCAGAAGGGTGTGGTGAAGATACCGGCCGGCGTCTCTTACGAGCAGGCGGCGTTCACCGAGCCGGTCAACACCTGCATGAAGGGTCTTGAGACCCTGGACCTGCAGCGCGAGGAGACGGTGGTGGTCATTGGGCAAGGGCCGATCGGGATCATTTTGGGATGCCTCGCCAGACGATATGGTGCCCGTGTAATTACTTCCGATTTGCACCGCCGCAGGCTTACAATAGCGGAGTCGTTTGGGCTCAAGGAAACCATTGACGCGTCGCAGGACGATACCCTCGCGCGGGTGCGCGAATACACCGAAGGCCGGGGGGCTGACGCGGCCGTTCTGGCCACAGCAGGAGACAGCTTGATCCCCCTCGCTCTGGATGCTGCGCGTCCGGGCGGGCGGGTGCTGTTGTTCGCCCAGACCGTCCGGGGTAGGGCCTCCATCGACCCGGCCGCGATTTGCGTGGACGAGAAGGCGCTTCTGGGCTCGTACAGCGCCTCCGTGGATTTACAGGACGAAGCAGTGCGGTTCGTGATGGGCGGGGAGATGGACCTGACCCGCCTGATCTCGCACCGTTTTTTACTGGGGCAGGCGGTGGAAGCGTTAAGATTGGCTGCTCATCCCCAGCCGGACTCGATGAAGGTGATGGTTCAGCCGGGCAGTTCTTGGGAAGGAAACGGATAGTGAACGGACACATGACAGCGGCAGTCCTCTATGGCAAAGAGGACGTGAAGATCGAGAAGGTACCGATCCCTCGGGTGGGCGAAGGTGAAGTCCTGGTCAAGGTGGAGGTCGCGCTGACTTGCGGCACCGATGTCAAGGTGTACCAGCGCGGCTACCACGCCCGCATGATCGTCCCCCCGGCGTTGTTCGGGCATGAGCTGGCCGGGGTCGTCGAAGAGGTCGGCCCCAACGTCCGTGGCTTCCGGAAGGGCATGCGGGTGGTGGCCCTGAATTCGGCCCCCTGCCAGATGTGCTTCTACTGCTCCAAGCATCAGGAGAACCTCTGCGAAGACCTGCTGTTCAACAACGGCGCCTACGCCGAGTACATCAAGATCCCCCGCCGCATCG
The DNA here is from genome assembly GCA_035543055.1 of Terriglobales bacterium. Classification (NCBI taxonomy): domain Bacteria; kingdom Pseudomonadati; phylum Acidobacteriota; class Terriglobia; order Terriglobales; species Terriglobales bacterium. The sequence goes on from DATKKJ010000054.1 coordinate 67,059, forward strand.
TCGAGAGCAACATGCTGGCCATCCCCAACAACGTCAGCTTCGAAGAAGCAGCCATGGCCGAACCGCTGGCCTGCGTGCTGCGCGGCCTGCACGAGACCAACGTCGAGATCGGCGACACCGTGGTGGTGATCGGTGGCGGCCCCATCGGCCTGATGTTCGTTCAGGTAGCGAAACTGGCCGGCTGCAACGTGATCGCCGTGGTCAAGCGGGATGCCCAGGTCACCGCGGCCAAGCGCTTCGGCGCCGACGATATCGTGCAGATCGCCGACGTGGAAGACGCAGTGGAGGCGGTGCGCTCCCTCAGCCCCGACCGCCGTGGCGCCGACGTCGTCATCGAGGCCGTGGGCCGTCCCCAGGCCTGGGAATGGGCCGTGGACATGGTCCGCAAGGGCGGCACCGTGAACTTCTTCGGCGGTTGCGCCAGCGGCACCCGCGTGGCCCTGGACACCAACCGGCTGCATTACTCGGAGATCACCTTGAAGGCCACCTTCCACCACACCCCGGAAGGGGTGCGGAAAGCCTTCGCCCTGATCACCGAGAAGAAGATTCGGGGTACCGATTACATCACCGGCGAAGCGCCGCTCTCCCGGCTGCAGCAGGTGCTGCGGCACATGCTCAACCGCAACGGGGACATCAAGACCGCCATCATCCCCGGGCACTGAGCCCCGGAATCCGGGAGTCGTGCGCCCTATGTCATCGACCATCAGCCACGGTTCCCGATTTGCTGAGCAGCTTGAGGCGGGATGGCGCGCGCTACCCCCTGAATACGCCTTCCCCGAGCACGCCCCCACCCTGGCCGAGGCCCGGGCTTATTGCGAGCGCCTGGCGCGCACCCATTACGAGAACTTCTCCGTCGCCACCTGGTTTCTTCCCCGCCGGCTGTGGCCGCATTTTCACAGCATCTACGCTTATTGCCGGATCGCGGATGACCTTGGGGACGAGGTGCAGGACAGCGCGCAAGCCCTGGCCCTGCTGGACGCTTGGGAGCGCGAACTGGATGCCTGCTACGACGGCGAGCCGCGTCACCCCGTCTTTGTCGCCCTGCGGGAGACGGTGCGGGCCTGCGACATTCCCAGACACGAGTTCTCCGATCTTCTGAAGGCCTTTCGCCAGGACCAGACCGTCCACCGCTATGAGACCTTCGAGGACTTGCTGGGATACTGCCGCTATTCGGCGAATCCTGTGGGCCATCTGGTCCTGTACGCTTGCGGCTACCGCGACCAGGAACGGCAGCTGCTTTCCGACCACACCTGCACCGCCCTGCAACTGGCGAACTTCTGGCAGGACGTGATCGTGGACTACGCCAAGGACCGCATCTACCTGCCGCTGGAGAGCCTGCGCCGCTTCGGAGTCAGCGAGCAGCAGATCGCGGAACGCCGGGCCACGCCGCAATTCCTCGAACTGATGCGCTTCGAGGTCGGGCGCGCACGCGAGTGGTTCGCGCGAGGCCTGCCCCTGGTCAAGAAGGTGGATCCGGAGCTGGCCGTCGATATCGAGCTGTTCAGCCGCGGCGGGCAGGCGATCCTGGACGCGATCGAGCGCCAAGGCTTCGACGTTCTGAAGCAACGGCCGGTGATTTCCAAGCCGCGGAAGCTGGGGCTGGTCCTGACGGCGGCCGCGAGGAAGCTCTTGTGACCTCGCAGCTCGAGCACGCTTACGACGTCTGTCGCGGCGTCACCCGCTCGGCCGCCAAGAATTTCTTCTATGCCTTTCTGGTGCTGCCCAAGCACAAGCGCGACGCTCTGTGCGCGGTCTATGCGTTCATGCGGTACTCCGATGACATTTGCGACCTCCCTGGACTCACCCTCGAGCAGCGCAAGGAGAAGCTCGCTGCCTGGCTGGATGCCCTGCATCGCGTGCTGGGGGGAGAAGCCACCGACGATCCGGTGCTGATGGCGGTGGCCGACGCGCAGAAGAACTTCTCCATCCGCCCTGAACTGTTCGACCAGCTGGTGTACGGCACCGCCATGGACCTCCCCGCGGGCGGTGGTGGCGCCATCGTTTACCGCACCTTCGACGAACTGCAGAAATATTGCTATTACGTGGCGTCGGTGGTCGGGCTGGTGGCCATCCGCGTCTTCGGATATCGCGATCCCAGGGCGGAGCCCCTGGCGGAGCAGTGCGGCATCGCCTTCCAGCTCACCAATATCCTGCGCGACGTGAAGGAAGACGCCGGCATGGGCCGCATCTATCTCCCCGAGGAAGACCTGGCCCGCTTCGGGCGCTCGCCGGCGGACCTGGACCCGGCGCGGTTGAGCAATGGATTTGACGTGGGGCCGCTGCGTCCGGTGCTGCAACTGCTGGCCGACCGCGCTCGCAGCTTTTACGCCGCGGCCAACGACCTGATGCCACTCATCGACGAGGACAGCCGCGCGGCACTGTGGACGCTGGTCGAGATCTACCGCCGGCTGCTGGAGAAGATCGCGCGCCGCGGCTACGACGTCTTCAGCCAGCGGGTGGGGCTGACGGTCGCCGAGAAACTGGGCGTGCTGTCGCGAGGGTTCCTGCTGCGGCTGACCCCATGAACAGCGCTCCCACGGTGGCCATCGCCGGAGCCGGCCTCGCCGGTTTGGCCGCCGGATGCGCTCTCTCCGACGCCGGCTACCGTGTCACCATCTTCGAGAAGCGGCCCTACGTCGGCGGCCGTGCCTCCTCCTACGAGCATCCGGGCACCGGCGAAGTCGTCGATAACTGCCAGCATGTGCTGCTCGGGTGCTGCACCAACCTGATCGATCTTTATCGCCGCATCGGGGTCGAGCAGAACATCTGCTGGTACGACCGGCTGACCTTTCTCGAGCCGGGTGGACGGCGCTCCGACATCGAGCCTTCCTTCCTGCCCGCGCCGTTCCATAACACGCTCTCGTTCCTGGCTGCGCAATCGCTTTCATGGGCCGACAAAGTCGCCATCGGGCGCGCTCTGATGTCCATCCTGCGTCGTTTGCCGAAGGAGACGGGAGAATCGTTCCTGGAGTGGCTCCGCTGCAAAGGGCAGACGCAGCGGGCGATCGATCGCTTCTGGAAGGTGGTGCTGGTCAGCGCCCTGAACGAAGACCTGGACCGCATGTCGGTCTATTACGCTGCGCAGGTCTTCCGCGAATCGTTCCTGAAGTCTGCCGAGGGCGGACGCATGGGCGTGCCCAATGTGCCGCTCACCGAACTCTATGGCGCGGCCGGCCAGTACATCCGCGCGCGAGGCGGCGAGGTTCGGTTGCGGGCGGCGGTGGAGTCCATCCGTCCCCGGCCCGACGACGCCCTTCTCTGTGTGAACGGGGAGGAGGTCCGCTGCGACTTCCTGGTCTCGGCGCTGCCGTTCCAGGCGCTGGACAAGGCTTTGCCCGACGACGCGGCCGCCGACGCGCTTCGCGCCCAACTGCGCCGCTTCGAGACTTCGCCCATCACCGGCATCCACTTCTGGTTCGACCGGCAGATCACGGACCTGGACCACGCGGTGCTGCTCGACCGCACCATCCAGTGGATGTTCCACAAGTCGAAGCTGCATGCGCAGGGCAGCGAGCAAGCCCGGGGCGGCAGCTACGTGGAGCTGGTCGTGAGCTCGTCGAAGTCGCTGGTCGAAAAACCGCGCAATGAGATCCTCGACCTCGCGCTGCGCGAATTGGCCGAATTCTTCCCCCTGGTGCGCCAGGCCGAGGTGCTGAAGTCCACCGTCATCAAGGAAGTGCACGCCACCTATTCGGCGCTGCCGCAATCCGACGAATACCGCCCAAGCAACGCCACCGCGTGGCCGCGTCTCTTCCTGGCGGGCGATTGGACGGCCAGCGGCTGGCCGGCCACCATGGAGGGCGCCGTGCGCAGCGGCTACATGGCCGCCGAAGCCCTCACGAAATCAGCAGGCCACGTAAGAACCTTTCTCCTACCCGATCTTCCCGCGTCCGGTCTAATGCGTCTCTTACCCTAGAACTCACTTGGTACTTGGTACCTGGTACTTCTTCTAAACCGCCAGCAGCGCGACCCCGCACGCCACCAGCAGCGCCGCGGCCCAGCGCCGGCGGTTCACGTCCTCTTTCAGATACAACTTGGCGGCGAACGCGTTCCCGATGAAGGTCAGGGAAGCGGCCGCCGGGCCGACCAGGCTCACATCCCCCCACGACAGGGCCACCAGCAAGCTGAAGAACGACACCGCCATGCAGGCGATCCCGACCGCGAAGTAAACGTTCCCGACCACAGCCTTGAGGACCGCGCCCAGTCCCCGATTGCGCCACAGTTCGCCCACGTGCCCGACTTCCTTCATGGCGCGCGCAGTCAGGACGTCTCCCGCCACCGAGCTGATCACCACGGCCGCGATCGCCAACCAGGTATGAAGAGGGGACATCATTTGCTGCCCTCAGTCGGCGGAGAGGACGGCGTGAGCGACGGCCCCTGCGTGACCACGGCCACGCCCAGGCTCACCAGGATGATCCCCGCCCAGCGGGTCAGGCTGATCTGCTCGTGCAGGAGGAAGCGGGCCATGAGCGCCAGCAGCACGTAGCCGAACGATGTGGCAGGAAGGACGTAGGTCAGGTCAGCCCAGGAGAGCGCCGTCATGTATCCGGAGAAGAATCCGATCAGCAGCAGGATGCCAAGTGCGACCCAGGGCGTGAAGACGAATCCGATGACGTGGGTGATGTCGCCGGCGCTCAGCGGTCCCGCCTGCTTCATGGCGTAAGAAAGGCAGATGTCGCCGCAGGAGCCGCACAGCACGATGGCGGCCAGCACCAGATATTTTCGGAAACTCACGCCGGGCGCCTAGACTTCGACCGCTTCCACCGCCGGCTTCGTCGCGTCGTCGGAAGGCCCCGCCGGCGGTTCGGCGACGTGCCGGGCGCGCTGTTCCTTGACGTAGCGGTTGCGCGCCGCCCGCAGCTTCAGGAACGCCTTGGCTTCCTTGTACAGCCGCCTGCGCTCGGTGGAATCGAAGAACGCCTTGCGCACGATGCGGAACACCGCCTTCGGCCGGAAATAATATTCGTCGTAGAAGCGGTGGACCATCTCCATCACGTACTCGCGGGGCAGGCCGGGATACTCGATGTGGGCCATCTGGTGGCCGCCCTCGTCCACCATCGCCTGCTCGTTGATGATGAAGCCGTTCTTTTTCGCGAAATCGTAGAGCTCGGTGCCGGGATAGGCATGGGCGAGCGAGACCTGGATGGTCTCGACATCCAGTTCTTTGGCGAAATCGATGGTGCGGCGGATGGACTCGCGGCTCTCGCCCGGCAGGCCCAGGATGAAGTCGCCGTGCACCACCAGGCCCAGCTTGCGACAGTCCTTGGTGAACTGGCGGGCGCGCTCCACCGTGGCGCCCTTCTTGATGTTCTTCAGGATCTGCGGGTCGCCGGATTCATAACCCACGATGAGCAGCCGGCACCCGGCGTCTTTCATCGCTTTCAGCGTGTCGTAGTCGGTGGTGACGCGCGAGGTGCACGACCAGGTCAGGTTCAGCGGCTTCAGCTTGCCGCAGAGCTCGATGGTGCGCGCCTTCTGGATATTGAAAGTGTCGTCGTCGAAGAAGAATTCCTTCACCCAGGGCCAGTAGTCTTTGGCTTTCGCCATCTCCCGGGCCACAGCGTCGGTGGAGCGGGTGCGCCACGGATGTCCGCTCAGGGTCTGCGGCCACAGACAGAAGGTGCACTGCGCCGGACAGCCGCGCGAGGTGTAGAGCGACACGAACGGATACAGGAGGAACGGTACGTTGTAGCGGCGCACGTCGAGGTCGCGCTGATAGACCGCGGTCACCTCGGGCAGGTCGTCGAGGTCGGCCACCGCCGGGCGGTCGGGGTTATGGACGACATGGCCGTTCCTACGATAGGACGCGCCCAGGATCTGCTCCAGCGGCTTGCCCTGGGCGAACTCGACCGTGGCGAAGTCGAACTCGCGGCGCACCACGAAATCGATGGCCGGGCACTCGCGCAGCGCCCGCTCCGGCTCGGTGGTCACCGGAGGCCCGACGAAAGCGATCTTCAGCTCAGGATTGGCGGCCTTCATGGCCTCGGCCAGACGCTGGTCGCCCTGCCATCCCGGGGTGCTGGTGAACAGCACCAGGAACTCGTAGTCCTTGCCGATCTCGATGGTCTGCTGCGCCGAGACGTGGTGCGGCGGGGCGTCGAGCAGCCGCGAGCCCTCCAGCATGCCGGCCGGGTAGGCCAGCCACACTGGATACCAGTACGACTCGATCTCGCGGGTGGCAGGCCAGCGAGAGCTTGCGCCGCCGTCAAAGTTCTCGAACGAAGGGGGATTAAGGAACAGCGTTTTCAATGGCATCGTCAGATTCTGCCTATACTAACACCCCGGCCCAGGAGCACGAAAGCTAATGCAAGCACAGGACTTAGGGAAAGAGTTCCGCTCCGTAGGATGGCAGATTTGCAGCCAACGGGGCAATAGATGCAGCGGGCGGAACAGCCTCAGTCCCAGAAGCGGCCTGACGGGTCCGACCCTCATCACAACGGCCATATTCGGGCACTTTTGGCTTGTTCGTTCTATCATAGGATAAGCATGAGCGACGGGGAGCAGCGAATCAGGGAGATCAAGGAACGGATGTCATGGTTCGAGAAGGCAGAAGCGAAATCACTTGCCTTGCTGCCGACCATTCCCGCAACCGCAGTGTACGTGGGACTCACGGGATGCGAACTTGACGTCGATTGCTTCGACGTTCTGCATGGAATTGCCGTCATACGCCGGGTAACAAATGCTCCTGGCATAGTTCATGTTTGTCGTGCCGCAGATTTGAAAAGGACTGATTATCTATCTGTGGCACGCTATTCCAGTGCCATTTCGAGCGAACTCGCTTTCGGCTTAGACGGCACCGACGATATTCGCCCCCTTCTAGAATCCGCGTGGCACACCGCGGCAATGATCAAGTTGCGTGGCCACACGACGCTCTGCTGCCCGTCATTTGCAACGCGGTCGTGGGACGCCCTTTGCGCCATTTCAGACAACAGTGTCACTTTCGGTATTCTCGACGATGTACCACGTCAAATTCGCGGAAACCGGGAAGCGAAGATAAGCGTTGGCGACCTCGAATGGGTCAGGAAGTACTGGGATGCGGCGCTCGATCTCCGTCGTACTGATGTGTCGCGGCGATTTGGTTTAGCGCTGAATCTTTCCTACACATGGAACCACACCTCAGACTTCCGAGTGGGACTGTTCAACCTTTGGGGTGGTCTTGAGGCTCTGTTCGCGGACAAGACTGACAGGCCGGTTACCCGGAGGGTTGTAGACAGAATTTGCGGATGGCTCTCGTCACTTACCCCACCCGATGTTGACAAGTCATACAACTTGCGCTGCGATGCCGTTCACGGTAGGCCATTCGCTGAAGCTGATTTGGTCGAGATTACCTGTTGGACTGATGAAATCCTCAGACAATCATTGATACATTGCATCGAGCAGCAGGAGGTTCCGCTGCCAGATTGGTCTTGACAGTCGAGGCCCCAGGAAATGGGGGAAATGGGCGAGTGGCCCACCCTTTCGTCCGCTTTGGCGCAGTTGGAGTATGGCTGCGCCGGCAGGCGCAGAATGAGAATAGCCCGGCAGTTCACTGCCGGGTAGGCTGTATCACCTGCGCGCAAAGTCCCGTAGGGACGACTGACGTAGAGCGGTGTTTCAACATCGCGAAGGCGCATCACCCGAACACGTACGCTTCGTCCCATTCGATCCCGTTCTTCTTCAAGAATGCCCGAAACTCGTCCTCGAAAGAGAACTTCTTGTGGTGCTCGGCCTGGGCATTGATGTAGGCGATTGTGTCCTCCACCTGTGATGCTCCCACCGTAAAGGCGCCGTACGCCTCCTGCCAATGCAGATCTTTGAACCCGTTCTCGTGGGCCCATTTCGAAGATCCGCCTTTGATGAATTGGATCGCCTTCGCAACCGCCATCCAGGACGGAATGGATAAAAGCAGATGAACGTGGTCTTCGATGCCGCCGATGGCAAGGGCGTGCATTCTGTTGGTGCGGGCGATGCCTCCCATGTACGGCCACAGATCGGCCTGATGCTCCGGGGTAATGGTTTTCTGCCGATGCTTGGTCGAGAACACGCAGTGAATGAGGAGGTTCGTGTAGGTGTGCGCCATGGGCGGGATTGTAGGCAGCGGGGCGTGCCCTGGACTAGGAATCGAGATTCCGCGATTCCCAACGATTCCCAATGTGGCACTAAAGTGCCCGACACCTCAGTCGTCCCTACGGGACTGGGTCGCAAACACCTCGCCTACCCGGCAGTGAACTGCCGGGCTACATTCATGCCGCCCTTCCCGGGCGGCTGACCCACACCACAAATCTGGAGCGACTTTTCTTATTTCAGACCACTGCTCCGTACAACGCTCCAACTCGCCCCGTTTCAGCCCCTTACAACCACTCCACTTATAGCTTTCAGCAATGTCAAGAACTTTTTTCGGCCGCCTGCAAGCTGCTGATTCCACTGTTCTTCCAATTCCAGACTCGCAGGTCATCAACTCGCGATTTGCTACTCTGGATGTAGCGGCCTTGGTCGCCCGCGCCCCTCGCGGAAGATCTTTGAAATCATCGCTCGCCGTGCCGTCCCCGACGGGACTGGCCTGCCTTTGGCCCATACCCAGGGCTCACGCCCTGGGCTAACGTATGCCATCCACTCCGCGGACTGGGCTTAACGCTGACCACTGGCCACTGACCAGCAACAACTCGACAACTCTCCGCCCGTAACTCCTTTAGACAACAACTCAGGTGGGAGGGGGAGGGGGTAGTTGTCGGGTAGCCTTTCTTTGTGTCCTTCGTGCGACCTTGGTGTCCATTGTGGTGAGTCTTTATTGGGCCGCCGACTGACGACTGGCGTGGCTCTGGTGCTATCCTCTGCACCTCTGGATTGGGGGACGGGTGGGCACCCGTTCAGGAGACCAGCCATGACCATCTTCGACCAGCAAGTGGAAGCGGTGCAGCGATGGTTCGCGAGTCCGCGGTTTGCGGGGATCGTGCGCCTGTACTCGGCGCGCGAGGTGGCGGAGCAGCAGGGCACCATCGCCAGCGACTGCACCGTGGCGCGCAAAGCGGCCGAGGAGTTCTATGCCCGCCTGCGCGAGCTGTTCTCCCAGCGCAAGTCGATCACGACCTTCGGTCCGTACTCGCCAGGGCAGGCCGTGACCATCAAGCGGATGGGCATCGAAGGTATCTACCTGGGCGGCTGGGCCACGTCCGCCAAAGGATCGTCGGCGGAGAATCCCGGCCCGGACCTGGCCAGCTATCCGCTGAGCCAGGTGCCGGACGAGGCGGCGGGCCTGGTGCGAGCGCTGCTGACGGCGGACAAGAACCAGCACTTCGCCCGCATGCGGATGAGCGTAGAGCAGCGCCGCGCGACCCCGGTGGTTGACTATCGACCGTTCATCATCGCCGACGCCGACACCGGCCACGGAGGGGACGCGCATGTGCGCAATCTGGTCCGCCGGTTCGTCGAGGTGGGAGTGCCCGGCTACCACATCGAGGACCAGAAGCCGGGGACGAAGAAGTGCGGCCACCAAGCGGGGAAGGTGCTGGTGGGCCAGGATGAGCAGATCCGGCG